>NZ_JALHLX010000019.1 GCF_022844385.1 Hydrogenophaga sp.
TGGATCTCGCCACCCGCACCGCGCGGCTGGCGGCGGATGCTCTCGAACACAGCCGGCGTGAGCACGTAGCGCCCGGCCACCGCCAAGGTGGACGGCGCCACGTCGGGTGCGGGCTTTTCAACCATGGCGAACACCTCGGCCAGTGCAGTGCTCACGCCGTGCACGTCGACCACGCCATAACGACGGGTGTCGGCGCGCGGCACGTCCTGCACGGCCAGCACCGTACCGGGGCTCGATTCGTAGGCATGCACCATCTGTTGCAACACGGTGGGGCCGCCCTCGGCCTGGCGCGCGCCCAACATCAGATCGTCGGCCAGCAGCACAGCAAACGGCTCGTCACCCACGAGGCGCTCGGCGCACAGCACCGCGTGCCCCAGGCCAAGCGCACGGGGCTGGCGCACGTAAACGCAGTCCATGTCGTCGGGTTTGATGGAGTTCACCAACTCAAGCAGGGCCGACTTGCCGGCCGCCTCGAGCTCCATCTCCAGCTCGTAGGCGGTGTCGAAATGGTCTTCAATGGCACGCTTGTGGCGCCCGGTCACGAAGATCATTTCGCGGATGCCGGCGGCGTAAGCCTCTTCAACGGCGTATTGAATCAACGGCTTGTCCACCACCGGCAGCATTTCCTTGGGGATGGCTTTCGTGGCAGGCAGGAAACGGGTGCCGAGGCCACCCACCGGAAAAACAGCTTTGCGAATTTTCATGGTCTCTCTCTGTCTGGAGTGATGGTTCTGTAATGCGACCGTGCATGTTAACGGCGCAGGATGAAACCACATCGAAGGGCTACACTGCCACGGTCAACGCGCCGGGGGTTGCCCCCCACTGCCCAACCCCAATACGCCAGCCCATGAGCATCACCCCCGTCATTCTTTGCGGAGGCTCAGGCACCCGCCTGTGGCCATTGAGCCGCCAGAGCTTTCCCAAACAGTTCGTGCCGCTGGTGGGCACCCAGAGCCTGTTGCAGCTGACGCTGGCGCGCCTGGCCTGGTGCGGCAACCCGCCCATGTGCGTGGCGTCTGAAGACCACCGCTTTCTGGTGGCCGACGCGATGGAATCACAAGGGGCGGCGGGTCAGGTGTTGCTGGAGCCGGCGGCGCGCAACACGGCCGCGGCCATGGCGCTGGCCGCCTTGCTGGCTGCAAGCCCTGCGGACGCCGACCCCTTGCTGCTGTTCTGCCCGTCCGACCACCACATCCCGGACATCGAGGCTTTCGCCCACACCATCCGCCAGGGCGTACCGGCCGCCGAGGCCGGCGCCATCGTCACCTTTGGTGTGGTGCCCAGTTTCCCGAGCACGGCCTATGGCTACATCGAACAAGGCGACGCCCGTGCTGACGGCAGCCGCCGCGTGGCGCGCTTCATCGAGAAACCCGCGCCCGCCGCCGCACAGGCCTTGCTGCTGCAGGGCAACGTGTTGTGGAACGCCGGCATCTTCCTGGTGCGCGCCAGCACCTTGTTGACCGCGCTCGGCCAGCACGCCGACGACATCCTGCAGTCGTGCCGCCAGGCCATGGCCCACCCGAAGCAGGACACCGTGGGCCAGATCGACTTTGTGCGGCCCGAGGCTGCGCCCTTTCTCGCCTGCCGCTCGCAAAGCATCGACTACGCCGTGATGGAGCGCCACGCCGACGTGGCGGTGGTGCCTTTCCAGGGCCAGTGGAGCGATGTGGGCAGCTGGAACGCCGTGGCCGACCTCAGCCCGGCCGACGACGACGGCAACCGCATCACGGGCCAGGGCCACACCCTGCACGCGAGCAACACTTTCATCCACGCACCGCACCGCACCGTGGTGGCCCTGGGCACCAAGGACCTGCTGATCATCGACACGCCCGACGCCCTGCTGGTGGCCCAGCGCGACCATGCGGAGCAGGTCAAGGACGTGGTGGCTCACCTTGCCCGTCTGCAGGTACCCCAAGCCGCCATGCACCGCCGCGTGGCCCGCCCCTGGGGCTGGTACGACAGCGTGGACATGGGCGAGCGCTTTCAGGTCAAACGCATCGGCGTCAAACCCGGCGCCAGCCTCAGTCTGCAGAAGCACCACCACCGCGCCGAACACTGGATCGTGGTCAAGGGCACGGCCGAGGTCACGCGTGGCTCAGAGACCTATCTGTTGTCGGAAAACCAGTCCACCTACATCCCCATCGGCGAGGTGCACCGCCTGCACAACCCCGGCAAGCTGGCGCTGGAAATGATCGAGGTGCAGTCGGGCAGCTATCTGGGTGAAGACGACATCGTTCGACTGGAAGACAAGTACGGCCGACAGCCCGACGCCGCGAAACCCTGAGGCTCCCCGCATGAAGATTTTGCTCACCGGCGGCGCCGGCTACATCGGCAGCCACACGGCGGTCGCTCTCGTGGCGGCGGGTTTCGACCCCATCGTTCTGGACAACTTTGCCAACAGCCATCCGGTGGTCATGGAGCGCCTGGCCACCATCACCGGCCGGCACATTGCGCTGGAGCGCGGCGACGTGCTCGACACGCCCTGGCTGGAAGACGTGCTGCGACGCCACCAACCGGTGGGCGTGGTGCATTTCGCAGGAGACAAGGCGGTGGGTGAGAGCGTGGCGCTGCCGCTCAAGTACTTTCACAACAACATCGGTGGCGCGGTCAGCCTGCTGCGCGCCATGGAAACCGTGCACACGGAAAACCCGGCCACGGCACCCACGCTGGTGTTCTCCAGCAGTGCCACGGTCTATGGCGACCCGGCCACCGTGCCCATCACCGAGAACTTTCCGCGCAGCCACACCAACCCGTATGGCCACAGCAAACTGGTGATCGAAGACATGCTTTCGGCCCTGCGCACCGCCAGCCCGGCGTGGCGCGTGGGCGTGCTGCGGTATTTCAACCCGGTGGGCGCACACCCCAGCGGGCTCATCGGCGAAGACCCGGCCGGCATTCCCAACAACCTCATGCCCTTTGTGGCGCAGGTGGCCGTGGGCCAGCGCGAGCACCTCAATGTGTACGGCGACGACTACCCCACGCCCGACGGCACCGGGGTCCGCGACTACATCCATGTGCAGGACCTCGCCGCCGGGCATGTGGCCGCCATCAAGACGTTGCTGAGGCAAGGTGAGAGCTTCACCGTGAACCTGGGCACAGGCCGCGGCCACAGTGTGCTCGACGTGGTGAAGGCGTTTGAAGCCGCCAGCGGCAAACCGGTGCCCTACCGCGTGGCACCGCGCCGCGCCGGCGATGTGGCGCAGTGCTGGGCCGACCCGGCTCTGGCGCTGCGCCTGCTGGGCTGGCAGGCACTGCACACGCTGGACGACATGTGTGCCGATGCGTGGCGCTGGCAGAGCGCCAACCCCAACGGTTACCGGAGCTGAACGCCTGCGGCGCGGGCGGCGAGGAACATGCCTTCGCCCACGCTGGCACCGAAACGTTTGGCCAACCGCAGTCCCACGTTTTCGCGGCGCGTGTAGTCCACCAGCTCTTCGGCCTTGACGATTTCGCGCGCCACGTAGTCGAGGTTGCCCAGGCCGTCGGCCAGGCCCAACGCCACCGCTTGCTGACCGTTCCACACCAGACCGCTGAAGGTCTCGGGCGTTTCTTTCAGGCGGTCGCCACGGCCCTTTTTCACCACCTCGATGAACTGCGTGTGGATCTCGGCCAACAGGTTCTGCATGAACTGGCGCTGCGACTCGTCTTGCGGGCTGAACGGATCGAGCAGGCCCTTGTTGTCACCGGCGGTCATGAGGCGCCGCTCGATGCCGAGCTTTTCCATCAACCCGGTGAAGCCAAAGCCGTCCATGAGCACGCCGATGCTGCCGACCAGGCTGGCCTTGTCCACGTAGATGTTGTCGGCCGCCGCCGCGATGTAGTAGGCCGCCGACGCACAGGTTTCCTCGACCACCGCATAGACCTTCTTGTCGTGCAGACCCTTCAGGCGCGTGATCTCGTCGTTGATGATGCCGGCCTGCACCGGGCTGCCGCCTGGCGAGTTGATCAGCAACACCACCGCCTGGGCGCCCGTGTCCTCGAAGGCCGAACGCAGAGCCGCCACGATGTTTTCGGCGCTGGCCTCGGAGTCCGACGCGATCGGGCCCTTGATTTCCACCACAGCCGTGTGCGGCGTGCTGGTGGACGTGCCGACCTCGGCGCTGGAATACACAAACCAGACGATCGCACCCAGGAGAGCCAGCCACATGAAGCGGGTGAACATCTTCCAGCGGCGGGCGGCCTGCTGCTCGCGGATGGTGGCGAACACCAGCTTTTCCAGCGTGGCGCGCTCCCAGGCCACCCCGTTGTTGCGGTCGTTGCCCACAGAGTTGGCCGAGCCCGGGATGTCGTCGTTCATGGTGCGTGTGTTCTCAGAATTCAAGAGGTTTGAGGTGGTATTGTGACCGCCAGTGAATCACCCCATCGAGCTCCAGCAGTTCGATCTTGAACAGTCCACCGCGGCACGGCCCTCCCCGGCATTCGCCGGTTGCGGGCTCGTACATCGCGCCATGCGTGGCACACATCAACCAGCGGCCGGTGTCGTCAAAAAAGCGGTCGGGTTGCCAGTCGAGTTCCATCGCCACGTGCGAGCAGCGGTTCAGGTAGGCGTGTGGCTGGCCCTGAAAGCGCACCGCAAACGCCCGGCAGGTCTGCCCCGCGTAGTTCACATCGAACGAGACCGCCCTGCCCCCGTCGACCAGATCGCGGCTGTTGCACAGCGGGTGGACCGGATCGTCGGTGGGTGGCGTCATGGAGACCTCAAGCGTGTTGGGTGAGCCAGTCGTGCAGTTCGCGCACCGAATGCGCCACATGCAAGGGCTTGAGTTCATGGAAAGCGTCGGGCTCGTGCGCGCCGTAGCTCACGCCCACGCTCGCGCAACCGGCGTTGAGCGCCATCTGCAGATCGTGCGTGGTGTCGCCGATCATGAGCGTGCGCTCGGGCGGCACGCCAAACTCGCTCATCAGCTCGTTGAGCATCAGCGGGTGGGGCTTGCCGGCGGTCTCGTCAGCGGTGCGTGACCCGTCGAACAAGCCGCCCAGCTCCACCGTGCGCAGCACCTCGTTCAGCCCCCGGCGGCTCTTGCCCGTGGCCACGGTCAGCAGGTGCTGGCGTTCCTTCAACTCAGCGAGCAGGGGCAGCACGCCCTCGAACAAACTCAGGTCGTGCTGGCGCGCCGTGTAGTGGTGGCGGTACCGATCACCCAGCTGCGGGTATTTCTCAGGCGGTACATCGGGCGCGGCGTGGGCCAGTGCCTGCATGAGACCCATGCCGATCACGTAGCTGGCGGCCTCGGTGGTGGGCATTGCGCCACCCACGTCGGTCACGGCCAGCTGGATGCTGCGGGCGATCAGGGCGGTGGAGTCGAACAGGGTTCCGTCCCAGTCGAAGGCGATGAGGTCGTATTGGCGGGGCATCTTTAGGTTGTGAACGCTCGGTCGGCATCCATTGTCGCCATGGATATTCCACGGGGTGGCGCTACGTGTCTTAAGCCCTTCGAATTCAGGTAACTGACTTGTCGGTAGAACTGACACCTACCCCACCAAGCAAAAAAAAGACGAACAAATTCAACAGCAATTGCTGCTGGCACAACAAGTGCTTGATGAAGTACGTGTCAACTCTTCTAGGTGATCTCTCATGAAAAATCTGAAAACATTGGTAGCCGTAGCTGCACTGGCAGTCGCGGGCGCATCGAATGCGGCTGTGGTTGACTTTAGATACGGTGGCTCTGTGATGGCGACGATGACGACGTCGGGTGCGACCACATTCACACTTGATTTCGTCTCTGCACCAGACAGCGACGCGTTTATCAACGAGTTGTTCTTACTTGGTCCTGGCGGCACGTTCACCGACCTCAGCACCACCACGTCTATTGTGGCGAGTTACAGCGCTGGTGGTTTTACCAACGCAGGCAAGACGTTTAACTGGTCAATTGATTTTCCCCAGCCGAATAACTCTAATCGCTTCACCATCGGTGAGAGCGCCAGTTGGAGTATTGTGGTTACAAATCCTGAAGATTGGGATTTCAGCATGCTCCATATCAACGCATTCCTGAGCGGAGAGTCAATCAAGATTGATGGTTGTGTTCGTGGTGCCCCAGGCTGTGGAGGGAATGACGTTCCGGAACCTGCTTCTATTGCGCTGCTTGGCTTGGGTCTGCTGGGTCTTGGCGCTTCCCGAAAATTCGTGGCAAGCAAGCAAGCGT
Source organism: Hydrogenophaga sp. (assembly GCF_022844385.1). Classification (GTDB taxonomy): domain Bacteria; phylum Pseudomonadota; class Gammaproteobacteria; order Burkholderiales; family Burkholderiaceae_C; genus Hydrogenophaga. Next base: position 6,144 of record NZ_JALHLX010000019.1, read on the forward strand.
GATCTGATTTCAAACATCAAAAAAGCCACCTTCAGGTGGCTTTTTTGATCGTGCGAGCTTCTTCTAACTCAATCGGCTGGCGTGATTCACCAAATGTCGCTCAATCACCGACGCGATGAAGTAATAGCCGTGGTCAAAACCCTCAAGCCAATGCAATTCGAGCGGTTGACCAGCATCGGCACAAGCCTGCTCCAGCAAATGCAGATGCAATTGATCTGCCAGAAACTTGTCCGCCAGCCCCTGATCAACCAGCAACGGCGGCAAAGGCGGACCGCTTTTGATCAGTTCCACAGCGTCGTGTTCGGCCCAAACCGCACGGCCCAGCCCCAAGTAACCGGCGAATGCCTTCTCTCCCCACGGGCACTGGCTGGGCGCGCAGATAGGCGCGATGGCGGACACGCTCTGGTAGAGACCGGGGTGGCGCAGCGCGAGCGTCAGAGCGCCATGGCCACCCATGGAATGGCCACAAATACCTACCCGATCGGGCCGTGTCGAAAAATTTGACAGCACCAAGTCGTGCAATTCCTTGGTGATCCAGCTTTCCATGCGGAAGTGTTTGGCCCAAGGTTCCTGGGTCGCGTCCAGGTAAAAACCAGCACCGTGACCGAAATCCCAGGACGCGTCGGCGCCCTCGATGCCGGTATCGCGCGGGCTGGTGTCGGGGGTGACGATGGCCAGGCCCAGTTCGGCCGCGTATCGCTGGGCGCCGGCCTTGATGGCAAAGGTTTCCTCGTTGCAGGTCAGCCCTGCCAGAAAGAACAGCACCGGCACCGGGCCTTGCGCGGCCTGCGGCGGCAGGTACACGCCGAACTTCATCGGCAGGCCGATCTCGGCGGAGTCGTGCCGGTAGAAGCCCTGCACGCCGCCGAAGCAGCGGTGCTCGCTGAGTGTCTCGATGCCCATCAGAACTCCACGACAGCGCGAATCGATTCACCGCGCTTCATCAAATCGAAGCCCTCGTTGATCTGGTCCAGGCGCAGCTTGTGCGTGATCAGGTCGTCGATGTTGATCTTGCCTTCCATGTACCAGTCGACGATCTTGGGCACGTCGGTGCGGCCGCGGGCGCCACCGAAGGCCGAACCTTCCCATTTGCGGCCGGTGACCAGCTGGAACGGGCGCGTGCTGATCTCGGCACCAGCTTCGGCCACGCCGATGATGATGCTGCGGCCCCAACCTTTGTGCGTGCACTCCAGCGCGTCGCGCATGACCTTGGTGTTGCCGATGCACTCGAAGCTGTAGTCGGCGCCGCCATCGGTGAGCTGGACGATGGCGTCCACCACGTTCGGCACTTCCTTGGGGTTGATGAAGTGCGTCATGCCGAACTTGCGCGCCATGGCTTCGCGCGCGGGGTTCAGGTCCACACCGATGATCTTGTCGGCGCCCACCATCTTTGCGCCCTGGATCACGTTCAGGCCAATGCCGCCCAGGCCAAACACAACCACGTTGGCACCCGCCTCCACCTTGGCCGAGAAGATCACCGCGCCGATGCCGGTCGTAACGCCGCAGCCGATGTAGCAGACCTTGTCGAACGGAGCGTCTTCGCGGATCTTGGCCAGCGAAATCTCCGGCGCCACGGTGTAGTTGCTGAAGGTGCTGGTGCCCATGTAATGAAAGATGGGCTGGCCGTCCAGGCTGAAGCGGCTGGTGGCGTCGGGCATGAGGCCCTTGCCCTGCGTGCCGCGGATCAGCTGGCACAAGTTGGTCTTGCGGCTCAGGCAGAACTTGCACTGGCGGCACTCGGGCGTGTAGAGCGGGATGACGTGGTCGCCCTTCTTGAGCGAGGTCACGCCGGGGCCGACATCGACCACGATGCCCGCGCCTTCATGGCCCAGGATCGCAGGAAAGATCCCTTCGGGATCGGCGCCCGAGAGCGTGTAGTAATCGGTGTGGCAGATGCCGGTGGCCTTGATCTCCACCAGCACTTCACCGAACTTCGGGCCTTCCAGGTCCACGGTTTCAATGGTGAGGGGCTGGCCTGCTTTCCAGGCGACGGCGGCTTTCGTTTTCATGGTGGGTGCGGTGGGTTGGTGAGATCGGGTTTGAGGTTACCGCAGATGCCATTTCCCCCGATGCACACCGACCATGCGTCAGTCCACCCGAGAGCCCCCCTTGAACCACTGGGCGAACAGGGCGCGCTCTTCTTCGGTGAGACCGGTCGCGTTGTTCATGGGCATCAGCTTCGTGACCACCACCTGCTGGTACACCGTCTGCGCATGCTGCTTGAGCGCCTCGGGCGAGTCGAGCCGCACGTTTTTCGACTGCAGGGCCTCACCATGGCACATCACACAACGCTGCTCGATCACGGTTTTGAGTTGTGCGTAGCTGACCACGTCAGGCACGGCCACCGCCTGCACCGGCGCGGGCCTGAGCCAGACGATGAGCGCCAGCAGCACCACAACACCCGCAGCAGCGTACGGCCAGGGGTGCGCATTGCGCCCGAGCTTGAAGCCGTGGCGCATGACGAAGAACTGGCGGATCGCCGCGCCCGCGAACATCATGCCGATCAGGATCAGCCAGTTCTGCGGATGGTTGTAGGTGAAGCTGTAGTGGTTGCTCAGCATGGCAAACAACACCGGCAAGGTGAAGTAGGTGTTGTGCACGCTGCGCTGCTTGCCGCGTTTGCCGTGGATCGGGTCCACCGGGCGACCCGCCTTGATGTCGGCCACCACGGTGCGCTGGCCCGGGATGATCCAGAAGAACACGTTGGCACTCATGGCGGTGGCGATCATCGCGCCCACCAGCAGGAAGGCCGCGCGCCCGGCGAACAACTGTGTGGCCAGCCAGGCCGCCACGCACACCAGCACCAGCACCAGCGCGCCCACCTTGGCGTCGCCGTTCTCGCTCTGGCCCAGCGTGCGGCAAATGGCGTCGTAGAGCAGCCAGAACACCACCAGGAAGGCCAGCGCGCCCGCGATCGCGGCGGCCGGGCTCCACACGAACACGTTGGGATCGATCAGGTAGACGCTGGGGCTCCACAGGTACGAAATGAGGAACAGCGCAAAGCCCGAGAGCCAGGTGGAATAGCTCTCCCAGTAAAACCAGTGCAGGTGCTCCGGCAGTTTGGGCGGCGACACCGCGAACTTCACCGGGTGGTAGAAGCCGCCGCCGTGCACGGCCCAGAGTTCACCGCTGACGCCGTCTTTTTTGAGCTGCTCATCCTCAGGCGGCGTGAGGCTGCTGTCGAGAAAGACGAAGTAGAAAGACGAGCCGATCCAGGCAATCGCCACGATCACGTGCAGCCAGCGCAGCAGCAGGTTGGCCCAGTCGAGCAGGTAGGTTTCCATGGCGTCTCACAGCAAGGTCAGAGCTTGCGAATCGGCAAAGTGTATACACATATTGAGCACAATCAAGCTGCGACAGCTGCGGCTTCAGTGACACTCACCGCTAGCAACAACTGAGCCACGACCGACGCTGCGATCACCGCCGGCACTTTGCTCTCGATGCCAGGCAAGCCGATCGGGCAGGTCACGCGGGCCAGCTCCGAGGCGGCGAAACCGCGCTCGGCGAGGCGACGGCCAAAGGTGGCCCACTTGGTGCGGCTGCCGATCAGGCCGATGAACGCCAGGTCGTTGCGCTCGCGCTGGCGCTGCAGGCAGGCGGCCACCACGTCCAGGTCTTCGGCGTGCGAAAAGCTCATGACCAGCACGCAAGCCCCGGGAGGCACATCGCGCACGGCCGCTTGCACCGGGTCGGAATGTTCGGTGCGCACTTCGGGCGGCAAGCTCGGTGGAAACACACCGTCGCGGCTGTCGATCCACATCACGTCGAACGGCAGGGGGGCGAGCGCCTGCACGATGGCGCGCCCCACATGGCCGCCGCCGAACAGCGCCAGCGGTGTGTGCGATGGCCGCAAGCGATCGCGCAGCTGCGCCACGTGCGAGGCGTCCACCCACTCAAAGCGCAGCACCAGCGCACCACCACAACATTGACCCAGACTCGGCCCGAGCGTGATGCTTTCGCGCCATTCGGCTGGCACATCTTCCGGTCGCAAGGCCCTGCGCGCCAAGGCTTCGCGGGCCTGTTGTGTTGCTTTCCACTCCAACTGGCCGCCGCCGATCGTGCCCACTTCGCCGCGTGTCGTGTCGGCAAAGACCGCCATCCATGCACCCGGTTCGCGAGGAACGGAGCCGCGCGTGTGCTCAACGGTGATGAGCACCGCAGGTGCCTGCGCCAGATTCAGCAGAAAGGTTTCAAGCTCGCCGGGCATGTGTGGCGTCGAAGTCAAAGAATGTGTATGGAGACGTAAACGGGAACCGAACGGACCAGTATCGACCTTACTGTGCGAAACGCCACAGCCGATCCACAATACACGCCATCCACCCGTTCATATGCGCGATCCATGCGAGACCGGGCCCGATCAGTTCCAACAGGTTTGCCCACATGAGAGACATTGAATCCGCACCGCACCCAGCTGCCCGGCCCGATGAACCTGCTCCCGTCACCCGCCGCGGCCGAACCTCCTGGGCCTGGATCGGCGTGCTGACGGCAGCCCTGCTGGCTTCGTGCGCTACCCCGCCTCCACCCCCTCCGCCGCCCGCACCACCTCCCCCACCGGCACCCGCCCCCGCGCCACCACCGGTCTCGCAATTGCCCCCGCCCGAGTTCATCTCGCACGCTGTGTCGCCCCTGGACTACCGCAAGGACGGCGCTCGGCACATTTACGAACGCAACGGCCACCGCATTTACAAGGGTCAGCTGCCCCCGCTGATGCATGCGGTCGGTGTGCTGCAGGTCGAGGTGGACAACCGCGGCCATGTGCGCAACGTGAGCTGGATGCGCGCGCCGAGCCACGTGCCGGACGTGATGCGCGAGATCGAACGCACCGTCAGGGCCGCAGCACCATTCCCGGCGCCCGTGCGCATGGGCGGCGTGACCTACACCGACGTCTGGCTCTGGGACAAGAGCGGCAATTTCCAGCTCGACACGCTGACAGAAGGCCAGCGCAGCAAATGAAGGAAACCCGCCAAAAGGCGGGTTTCTTCTTTGAGGCGTTCAACTTCCCCGGTAGGTGGAATAACTCCACGGGCTCACCAGCAGGGGCACGTGGTAGTGCTGGTCGGCGTGTGCCACGCCGAAATCCAGCGACACCCGGTTGAGGAAATTCGGCTCGGGCAGAACAACCCCTCGCGCTGCGAAATAACCCTTCACATCAAACACCAGCCGGTAGGTGCCCACCTTCAGGCTCGCGTTGTCGTACAACGGCCCATCCGGGTTGCGGCCATCGGCGTTGAGCGTGAAGCGTTTGACCAGCGTGGCCTGCTCGCCCTGTGTGGTGTGCAGCTCCACCTGCATGCCGGCGGCGGGGCAGCCGTGCATGGTGTCCAGAACGTGTGTACTCAAGCCCATGGTGGTCTCTCCGGTGATGATCAGTCGACTGAAAGTGTATACACTTTTCCGGTTTTCTGGCTATGATGAATCCATGGAAACCTCCAGCACCCTGCACATCGTCGAGTCGCTCACGCGCGCCATCGTCGAGCACCGACTGAATCCCGGCACCAAGCTGGCCGAGCAAAAGTTGGCCGATCACTTCGGGGTCTCGCGCACCCTGGTGCGCCAGGCGCTGTTCCAGTTGTCGCAGAACCGGCTGATCCGCCTGGAGCCCGCGCGCGGGGCTTTTGTGGCTGCGCCCTCGGTGGAAGAAGCGCAGCAGGTTTTTGCGGTGCGCCGCATGCTGGAAGCGGAAATGACGCGCGCCTTCGTGCAAACCGTGACCCCCGCGCGCATCAAAGCGCTGCGGGAACACGTGGCGCAAGAGAAGCAGGCCGTGAACAACGAAGACGTGGCCGGGCGCACCGAGTTGTTGGGCGACTTTCACGTGCGCATGGCCGAGCTCATGGGCAACAAAGTTCTGGCCGAGCTGCTGCGCGACCTCATTTCGCGTTGTGCGCTGATCACGCTCATGTACCAGACCAACCAGGCCGCCGCGCACTCGCACGACGAACACGCCGACATCGTCAAAGCCCTGGCGGCGCGCGACGAAGAACTGGCCGTGCGCCTGATGACCGAGCACCTGCAGCACGTTGAAGAAAACCTGACCTTCGATCGCAAGCTGCCCATCAACGACATTTCGATCGCGCTTTCATGACCTACGACACCACCCTGCCCTACCCCCGCGACCTGGCCGGATACGGCCGCGATGTGCCCCACGCCCGCTGGCCCCATGGCGCACGCATCGCCGTTCAGTTCGTGCTGAACTACGAGGAAGGCGGCGAGAACAGCGTGCTGCACGGTGACGATGCGTCCGAGCAATTCCTCTCCGAGATGTTCAACCCGGCGGCCTACCCCGCGCGGCACATCAGCATGGAGGGTATCTACGAATACGGCTCGCGTGCGGGCGTATGGCGCATCCTGCGCGAATTCGAGCAGCGCGGTCTGCCGCTCACCGTCTTTGGCGTGGCCACCGCACTGCAACGCTGCCCCGACGTGACCGCTGCGCTGAAAGAACTCGGTCACGAATTCGCCTGCCACGGCCTCAAGTGGATCCACTACCAGAACGTGGACGAGGCGACTGAACGGGCTCACATGGTGCAGGCCATGCAGATCATGCAAGCGCTCACCGGCAGCCGGCCACTGGGCTGGTACACCGGGCGCGACAGCCCCAACACGCGCCGCCTCGTGGCCGACTTCGGCGGCTTCGAATACGACAGCGACTACTACGGCGACGACCTGCCGTTCTGGATGAAGGTGCATAAGACCGACGGCAGCGACGCCCACCAGCTCATCGTGCCCTACACGCTGGACTGCAACGACATGCGCTTTGCGCTGCCGCAGGGTTACTCGCACGCCGACCCGTTTTTCCAGTACCTCAAGGACAGCTTCGACGTTCTCTACAAGGAGGGCGACCCGGCCGGCATGGACCGCCCGAAGATGATGAGCATCGGCATGCACTGCCGCCTGCTCGGACGGCCCGGGCGCATCACCGCGCTGCAGCGTTTCCTGGACCACATCGCGCAGCACGACCACGTGTGGGTCGCGAGGCGCATCGACATCGCCCGCCACTGGCGGCAACACCACCCGGCACCGGCTTGAGCCATGACCACCACCCTGCAACAACTCAACAGCGCTCTGCCCGCCGAGGCGCTGCGCCTGCTCGACGGCCTTTATGAGCATTCACCGTGGATCGCCGAGCAGGCCCTTGGACAGCGGCCGTTTGCATCGCTGGCCGCGCTCAAACACGCCATGGTGACCGTGCTCGCCAACGCGACAGTGGACGCTCAGCTCGCACTCATCCGCGCCCACCCCGAGCTCGCCGGCAAGGCCATGGAGAGCCAGTCGCTCACAGCCGAATCGACCAACGAGCAGCAGAAGGCGGGCCTCACGAACTGCACGTCCGAGGAACTGGCCCATATCCAGCAGCTCAATGCGCAATACATCGCGAAGTTCGGCTTTCCGTTCATCCTCGCGGTGCGCGGACCGCGCGGCACGGGCCTGTCCAAGCGCGAGATCATCGCCACCGTTGAACGCCGTCTGGGCAACCCGGTGGACTTCGAGCGCGCCGAGTGCCTGCGCAACATCCACCGCATCGCCGAGATCCGCCTGAACGACAAATTCGGCTTCACACCGGCGGTCGGCAACGAGGTGTGGGACTGGCACGAGGACCTGGCGCGTCACAGCGATCCCGAGTTTGCCGAACGCGGTGAACTCACCGTGACCTACCTGACGGATGCACACCGCGCTTGTGCCGCCGATCTGGTGGCGCGCATGAAGGAATGCGGGTTTGATGAGGTAAGCATTGATGCGGTGGGCAACGTGGTGGGTGTGTACGAGGCAAGCCCTCACCCCAGCCCTCTCCCGCAGGCGGGAGAGGGAGTGAAGGCACTGCTGACCGGAAGTCATTTCGACACCGTGCGCAACGGCGGCAAGTACGACGGTCGTCTGGGCATCTTCGTGCCCATGGCCTGCGTGAAGCAGCTCCATGCGGCGGGCAAACGCCTGCCGTTCGCCGTCGAGGTGGTGGGCTTTGCCGAAGAGGAAGGCCAGCGCTACAAAGCCACCTTCCTGGGCTCGGGCGCGCTCACCGGCCACTTCAACCCGGCCTGGCTCGACCAGCAGGACGCCGACGGTGTGACCATGCGCGCAGCCATGCAGCACGCCGGCCTGCCGGCCACGCTGGAGGCCATCGGCACTTTGAAACGCGATCCATCGAAGTACCTCGGCTTTGTCGAGGTGCACATCGAACAAGGTCCGGTGCTCAACGAGATGGACCTGCCGCTGGGTGTGGTCACCTCCATCAACGCCAGCGTGCGGTACCAGTGCGAGGCCATCGGCATGGCCAGCCACGCCGGCACCACACCCATGAACCGCCGGCGTGATGCCGCCAGCGCAGTGGCCGAGCTCGCGCTCTACGCAGAGCAGCGCGCCAGCGCCGACGGCGATTCGGTGGCCACCATCGGCATGCTGCAGGTGCCAGGCGGCTCGATCAACGTGGTGCCCGGCCGTTGCCGCTTTTCGCTGGATTTGCGCGCACCCGGCAACGCGCAACGTGACGCACTGGAGCGCGACGTGCTCGCGCAGCTGCGCGCCATCTGCGAGCGGCGCGGCATCGGCCTCACGCTGGAGGAAACCATGCGCGCAGCCGCTGCACCGAGCGAACCCGCATGGCAGGCCCGTTGGGAGAAGGCCGTGAACGCCCTGGGTGTGCCGCTGCACTGCATGCCCAGCGGCGCGGGCCACGATGCCATGAAGCTGCACGAGGTCATGCCGCAAGCCATGCTGTTTGTGCGCGGCCTCAACAGCGGCATCAGCCACAACCCGCTGGAATCCACCACCAGCGACGACATCGATCTGTGCGTCAACGCCTTCTCGCACTTGCTCGACCAACTCGCCTCCGAACACAAGAACTGAACCCCATGACCACCGAACAACAACTGGATGCCTGGATCGACGCCCACTTCGACGAGGAAGTGCGCTTCCTGCAAGAACTCGTGCGCGTGCCCACCGACACACCGCCCGGCAACAACGCGCCGCACGCCGAACGCACCGCCGAACTGCTGGAGGCCATGGGCCTGAGCGCGGAAAAACACGCCGTGCCGACCGCCGAGGTGGAGGCTGCAGGACTGCAAAGCATCACCAACCTGATCGTGCGCCGGCCCTACGGCGCGGGCAAGACCATTGCGCTGAACGCCCACGGCGACGTGGTGCCGCCCGGCGAAGGCTGGACACACGACCCCTACGGCGGCGAGATCGCGGACGGCAAGATGTACGGCCGCGCCACGGCGGTGAGCAAGTGCGACATCGCCAGCTTCACATTCGCCATCCGGGCGCTGGAATCCGTGAGTGCATCGCTGAATGCCAGGCTCGCTGGCGGCGTGGAACTGCACGTGACCTACGACGAGGAGTACGGCGGCGAGGTCGGCCCCGACTGGCTGCTGAAGAAAGGCCTGACCAAGCCCGACCTCATGATCGCGGCGGGCTTCAGCTACCAGGTGGTGGTGGCGCACAACGGCTGCCTGCAACTCGAGGTGACGGTGCACGGCGACATGGCACACGCCGCCATTCCCGACAGCGGCACCGACGCACTGCAGGGTGCCACGCACATCCTCAACGCGCTCTACGCGCTCAACACCGACTACCTGAAGATCAGCTCCAGCGTTGAAGGCATCACCCACCCCTACCTCAACGTGGGCCAGATCAGCGGCGGCACCAACACCAACGTGATCCCGGGCAAGGTGGTGCTCAAGGTCGACCGCCGCATGATCCCCGAGGAAGATCCGGCGGAGGTGGAAGCGTCCCTTCGCCACACCATCGAGCAGGCCGCGGCCAGCTTCAAGCCACCGCGCGGCGGCCGTGCCATCGGTGTGGATGTGAAACGCATCCTGCTGGCGCGCGCACTCAAGCCCCTGCCAGGCAACAAACCTCTGGTCGATGCGATCCAGAAGCACGGCCAGGCCGTCTTCGGCGAAGCCATTCCCGCCGTGGGCACGCCGCTCTACACCGACGTGCGCATCTACGGCGAGCACGGCATTCCGGGCGTTATCTACGGCGCAGGGCCGCGCACGGTGCGCGAATCGAACGCCAAACGCGCTGACGAGCACTTGGTGCTTGAAGACCTGCGACGCGCCACCCAGGTGATCGCACGAACGCTGTTCGAGCTGCTCCAGCCCACCTGATCTCCCCTCTTGCGCAGCCCCCGACGAGGGGCACAATGAAACGCACAACAACGGTCACAGGAGACAAACATGACCCCCGCCGAAGAAGCCCTGCGCGACGCCGCGTTTGAATACCACCGCACGCCCTCGCGCGGCAAGATCGCCGTCACCCCCACCAAACCCCTGTCCAACCAGCGCGACCTCTCGCTGGCCTACTCACCCGGCGTGGCCTACCCGTGTCTCGCCATCGAAGCCGACCCCACGCTGGCGGCCGAGTACACCAGCCGCGGCAACCTGGTCGGTGTGATCACAAACGGCACGGCCGTGCTCGGCCTGGGCGACATCGGCCCGCTGGCCGCCAAACCGGTGATGGAGGGCAAGGGTTGCCTGTTCAAGAAGTTCGCCGGCATCGACGTGTTCGACATCGAGCTCGACGAAAAGGACCCGGACAAGCTGGTTGAAATCATTGCAGCGCTGGAGCCCACGCTCGGCGGCATCAACCTCGAAGACATCAAGGCGCCCGAGTGCTTCTACATCGAGAAGAAGCTGCGCGAGCGCATGGGCATCCCGGTGTTCCACGACGACCAGCACGGCACCGCGATCATCTCGGCCGCCGCCCTGCTCAACGGCCTGGAGCTGGTGGGCAAGGACATCGGTGCGGTGAAGCTGGTGGTGAGTGGCGCCGGTGCCGCCGCCATCGCCTGTCTGGACGTGATGGTCGGCCTGGGCGTGGCGCGCGAGAACATCTTTGTCTGTGACTCCAAGGGCGTGATCTTTGAAGGCCGCCCCGGCGGCTACGACGAATCGAAGGCGCGCTACGCACAGAAGACGACGCTGCGCACACTGGCCGATGCGGTCAGCGGCGCCGACGTGTTCCTGGGATGTTCGGCGCCGGGCGTGCTCACTGCCGAGATGGTCAAGACCATGGGCCCCCAGCCCATCATCCTCGCGCTGGCCAACCCCGAGCCCGAGATCCGGCCCGAGCTGGCCAAGGCCGTGCGGCCCGACTGCATCATCGCCACCGGCCGCAGCGACTACCCCAACCAGGTCAACAACGTCCTGTGTTTCCCCTACATCTTTCGGGGCGCACTCGACTGCGGTGCCACCAAGATCACCGAAGAAATGAAGCTGGCCTGCGTGCGCCAGATCGCCGACCTGGTGAAGAGTGAAACCAGCGAAGAAGTGGCCAACGCCTATGCCGGGCAGGAGCTCAGCTTCGGCCCCGACTACATCATTCCCAAGCCGTTCGATTCGCGTCTGATCCTGCGGATTGCGCCGGCGGTGGCGCAGGCCGCGGCCGACTCCGGCGTGGCCACGCGGCCCATCCAGGACATGGAGGCTTACCGCCAGCAGCTCGGGCGTTTCGTCTACCAGACCGGCATCCTGATGCAGCCGATCTTCAACGCGGCCAAGGCCCTGCCGAACAAGCAGCGCGTGGCGTACGCCGACGGCGAAGACGAACGTGCGCTGCGCGCCGCGCAGATGGCCATCGACGACCAGATCGCCGTGCCCATCCTCATTGGCCGCCCGGCCGTGATCGAGGCGCGCATCGCCAAGGCCGGCCTGCGCATGAAGCTCGGGCAGGACGTGCAGAACGTGAACCCCGAGGACGACCCGCGGTTTCGCCAGTACTGGGAGCACTACCACCAGCTCATGGGCCGCGAGGGCGCCACGCCCGAGGTGGCCAAGGCGGCGGTGCGGCGCTCCAACACCATCATCGGTTCGCTCATGGTTTCGCTGGGCGACGCCGACGCGCTCATCTGCGGGCTGGTGGGCGGTTTCATGACGCACCTGGAGCGCATCGACCATGTGCTGGGTCGCCGCCAAGGTGCGGGGCTCTACGCGTCGGTGAACGCGCTCATGACCGACCGTGGCCCGATCTTCATTGCCGACACCTATGTGAACGAAATGCCCAGCGCCGAGGAGCTGGCCGAGATCGCCTGGATGGCCGCGCAGGAGGTGCAACGCTTCGGCCTGCCGCCCAAGATCGCGTTCCTCTCGCACTCCAGCTTCGGATCGAGCAAGCGGCCTTCGGCGCGCAAGATGGCCCTCGCCCGCGACCTGTTCGTGGCCGCCCACCCCGAGATCGAATGCGATGGCGAGTTGCACGGTGACGCCGCCCTGCAGCCCGAGATCCGCAGCGCCTACCTGGCCGAGACCACGCTGTCGGGCTCGGCCAACCTGCTGATCTGCCCCAACCTGGACGCGGCCAACATCCTCTACAACGTGATGAAAACCACCGCGAGCGGCGGGGTCACGGTCGGACCCATCCTCATGGGTGCAGCGGGCACGGTGCACATCCTCACACCGGCCGCCACGGTGCGGCGGGTGCTCAACATGACGGCGCTGGCCGCAGCAACGGCTGCGCCCCGCAACTGAGGGCGGCTGGCCAACAACGCAAAAAAGGACGCCGCAGCGTCCTTTTTCTTGGGTATCGATCCAGCTATTTCGCCAGGCGCGCAAACGTCTTGCGAAACTTCGCCACCTTGGGCGCCGCCACCATCATGCAGTAGCCCTGGTTCGGGTTGCGCTCGAAAAAGTCCTGGTGGTAGGCCTCGGCGGCCGAGTAGTTGTCCAGCGGAACCAGCTCGGTCACGATGGGTTTGCCATAGGCTTTGTCGTTCGTGAGTTCGTCGATCAGGCCCTGCGCCACCTGCTTCTGCTCCGGCGTGGTGAAGTAAATGCCGCTGCGGTACTGCGTGCCCACGTCGTTACCCTGGCGGTTCAGCGTGGTGGGGTCGTGGATCACGAAAAAGATTTCGAGAATCTCGCGCGTGCTGATCTGCGCCGGGTCGTACTCCAGCCGCACCACCTCGTTGTGGCCCGTGGTGCCGGTGCACACCGCCTCGTAACTGGGCTGCTTCACATGGCCATTGCTGTAACCCGACTCCACGTCGGTCACGCCCTTGACCCCCACGTACACCGACTCGGTGCACCAGAAACAGCCGCCACCCAAAACCAGAACTTCTCTGTCGCTCATCGTGTTCTCCATGTGTAGCAACCCGCGGTCGTCGCGCTTGGCGCGGGATTCTTTCAACGCCTCACTGTAGTGGTTGTGCAAACGCCCGCACCGCACCGAGGAATGCCCCCAGCGCGGCCTGGTCTCTGTCTGTCTTCCACAGACAGTGGGTCTCATAAGGCGGCGTATCCACATCCAGCGGCACGAACACCGCGCCAGGCAGCCCGGCCTGCTGCAGCGCGGCCGGCACCAACGCACAGCCCAGCCCCTGCGACACGATGGACACCACGCTGAGCCAGTGGCGCAACTCAAACCGGATCTCGGGAGAAAAGCCGGCGTCGGCGCACAGGCCGAGGATGCGCTCGTGGTAATCGGGCGAGACAGCGCGCGAGACCACCGCAAACGGTTCACCTTGCAGCCGCGCCAGCGACAAGCGCTTGCGCTTCGCCAGCGCATGGTCCGCCGGCAGGCAGGCCACAAACGGCTGGCTGGACACCAGGATCTGCGAAAAGCCCGCAGGCACGCGCGTGGTGTGCACGAAGCCGATGTCCAGACGTTCGTGCATCAGGTCGATCAGCTGGTCGCTCGAACTCAGTTCGCGCAGCACCAGCCGCAGCTTGGGGTGGTCCACCGCAAAGCCCTGCAGAATCTGCGGCAGCCCGCGGTACAGCACCGTGCCGGCAAAACCGATCTGCAAACTGCCCAGCATGCCCTGCGACACCTCGCGCGCCTCCCGCGCAGCCAGGCCCGCCTGATCGAGCAGCGCGCGCGCCGCTGGCACGAAAGCCTGACCGGCTGCGGTGAGTTGCACGCCCCGGCTGTTGCGGGTGAAGAGCTGGGCGCCCACCGAGGCTTCGAGCTGCTGGATGTTGAGCGAGAGCGGTGGCTGGGTGATGGACAGTCGTTGCGCGGCGCGCCCGAAATGCAACTCCTCGGCCAGCACGAGGAAATAGCGCAGGTGGCGAAATTCCATGAATAGCTTTCCTGTATCAATGGATACTGATTCGATATTAGACAGGTATTCATGCCAGGCGGACAATGCGCGCATTGCCACCTCAACATCCGGAGACACCGACCATGCTTTCCCCCACCAAGGCCAAGGCCAGCTTCAGCTGGGAAGACCCCTTCCACCTCGACGCCCAGCTCACCGACGACGAGCGCGCCGTGCGCGACGCCGCCCACGCCTACTGCCAGGAACGCCTGGCCCCGCGCGTGGTGGAAGCCTTCCGCCACGAGAAAACCGACCCCGCGATCTTTCGCGAGATGGGCGAACTCGGCCTGCTCGGCCCCACCATCCCCGAGGCCTACGGCGGCAGCGGTCTGAACTACGTGTGTTACGGCCTGGTGGCCCGTGAAGTGGAGCGTGTGGACTCCGGCTACCGCTCGATGATGAGCGTGCAAAGCTCTCTGGTGATGGTGCCCATCAACGAGTTCGGCACCGAAGAGCAGAAGCAGAAGTACCTGCCCAAACTCGCCAGCGGCCAGTGGATCGGCTGCTTCGGCCTGACCGAACCCAACCACGGCTCCGACCCCGGCAGCATGGTCACGCGCGCCAAGAAGGTCGCCGGTGGCTACAGCATCTCCGGCAGCAAGATGTGGATCAGCAATTCGCCCATTGCCGACGTGTTCGTGGTCTGGGCCAAGGACGACGAAGGTTCGATCCGCGGCTTCATCCTCGACAAGGGCATGAAGGGCCTCTCGGCCCCGGCCATCCACAGCAAGGTCGGCCTGCGCGCCAGCATCACCGGCGAGATCGTCATGGACGGCGTGTTCTGCCCCGAAGAAAACGCCTTCCCCGAGGTGCGTGGCCTCAAGGGCCCGTTCACCTGCCTGAACAGCGCGCGCTACGGCATCGCCTGGGGTGCGCTAGGTGCGGCCGAGGACTGCTACTTCCGCGCCCGCCAGTATGTGATGGACCGTCACCAGTTCGGCCGCCCCCTCGCAGCCAACCAGCTGATCCAGAAGAAGCTGGCCGACATGCTGACCGAGATCAGCCTGGGCCTGCAGGGTTGCCTGCGCCTGGGCCGCATGAAGGACGAAGGCACGGCCGCCGTGGAGATCACCAGCATCTTGAAGCGCAACAGCTGCGGCAAGTCGCTCGACATTGCCCGCATGGCCCGCGACATGATGGGCGGCAACGGCATCAGCGACGAATTCGGCGTGGCCCGCCACCTGGTGAACCTGGAGGTGGTGAACACCTACGAAGGCACGCACGACATCCACGCGCTCATCCTCGGCCGCGCCATCACCGGCATCCAGGCGTTTTCCTGAAGCCTTGAGCCATCTCCCGTGCCACAGAAGCTGGCACGGTTTCTGTTAGCTTCAGGGCATGTTCCTGTCGCTCGATTTCCTCACGCTTCCCCTGCTGGCCGCTGCGGCGCTGGTGTTCCTGAGCGTGCTCGCCGGGGTGGTGTCGGCGCGTGTGGGCTTCTCGTTCCTGCTGGTCTTCCTCACCGTCGGCATTCTGGCCGGCGAGGATGGTCCGGGTGGCTTTGTTTTCAACGACTTTCGCCTGAGCTTCTGGGTCGGCAACGTGGCGCTGGCCGTCATCCTGCTCGACGGCGGGCTGCGCACCGACCTCACCACCTTCCGCACCGGCCTCAGGCCCTCGCTGGTGCTGGCCACGGTGGGCGTGGTGGTGTGCACCGGCATCACCGCCACGGCGGCGTGGGCCCTGCTCGACCTGTCCTGGCCACTGGCGCTGCTGGTGGGCGCCATCGTGGGCTCCACCGACGCCGCGGCGGTGTTCTCGCTGCTCAAATCGTCGGGGGTGAAGCTCAACGAACGGGTGGCCGCCACGCTGGAGATCGAGTCCGGCATGAACGACCCGATGGCGGTTTACCTCACGCTGACCTTCATCGCGGTGGCGCTGGCCGCGATGGCGGGGGAAACGGAGAGCATCACCGCCCTGAGCGTGGTGCGCTCGTTGGTGGAGCAGTTTGGCTACGGCACCATCGCCGGCCTGGCCAGCGGTTTTGGCCTCGCCGGTCTGCTCAAACGCCTGGGCCGCGGCACCGACGGTGGTGGCGGCATCCGGGCCTTGCTCATCGTCTCGGGCGGCCTGGCCGTGTTTGCGGGCACCACCTGGTTCGGTGGATCGGGCTTTCTCGCGGTCTACCTCATGGGCATGATCACCGGCAACCGCGCGCGCCGCCAGGTGCGCACCTCGCTGTCGGCCATGGACGGTTACGCCTGGCTGGCGCAGGCCGGCATGTTCCTGCTGCTCGGCCTGCTGGTGAATCCCACCGAACTGCTGCGCACCATCTGGCCCGCGCTGGGGGTGTCGGCGGTGCTGATGCTCGTGGCGCGGCCGATCTCGGTATGGGTCTGCCTGTCCCCGTTCCGCTTCAACCGGCACGAAATGACCTTCATTTCGTGGGTGGGCCTGCGTGGCGCGGTGCCCATCGTGCTGGCCGTGTTCCCGGTGATGGCCGGCGTGCAGGGAGCGCAGACCTTCTTCAATGTGGCCTTTGTGGTGGTGCTCACCTCCCTGCTGCTGCAGGGCTCCACCATCGCCTGGGCGGCGCGACGCACCCATGTGGCCCTGCCTGACCTGGACGACACCGAACAGGCCCGTCTGGTGTTCGGCGACTTCGTGATGGACGCCAGCACACCGCTGGAAGATCTGTGCGGTTTCTATGGACTGCCGGTGCCCGCGGAATCCAACGTGTCGGTCGGCCAATGGCTGCGCAACGAACTGCACCGACCACCCGTGGTGGGTGATGCCGCCCAACTGGGCAAGGCCGAGGTCAGCGTGCGGGAAATGAACGCCAACCGCATCACGCGCGTGGGCATCAAGCTGGGCTGAGCCATTTCACCGGGTGGGGTTTGCCTTGGCTTTATCCCTGCGAGACAGTCAGCGCAGGGACCGTCGGGTACATTAATAACCCATCGGTCATTAAAATCCATTGCATGCCTGCGCCCCCAGTCACCGAACCCTCCGACGACAGCACCTCCACCGACGCGGGTGCGCCGCAGCGCCGCTCACGGCGCAAGGAAGCGCGCCCCGGCGAGTTGCTGGACGCCGCACTCACGCTGTTCGTGGAAAGAGGCTTTGCTGCGACCCGGGTGGAAGAAGTGGCGGCCATGGCGGGTGTGTCCAAAGGCACCCTGTTTCTGTACTTCCCGAGCAAGGAAGAGCTGTTCAAGGCGGTCGTGCGCGAGAACATCGCGGGTCGCTTCACCGAATGGAACGAGGAGTTCGAGCGCTTCAGTGGCGACAGCGCCGAGCTCGTGCGCTATTGCATGCACTCGTGGTGGGAGCGCATCGGCACAACACCCGCCTCGGGCATCACCAAACTCGTGATGAGCGAGGCCGGCATGTTTCCCGAGATCGCGGCCTTCTACCAGCGGGAAGTGATCGAGCCCGGACACGACCTGATCCGCCGCATCCTGCAGCGCGGTGTGGACCGGGGCGATTTCCGACCCTTGCCCATGGAATACGCGGTCTACAGCCTGATCGCGCCGATGATCTTCCTGCTGATGTGGAAACACTCCGTGGCGCCCTGCTGCCCGGCCACCGCGCAGATCGATCCAGTCGGCTTCATCGATGCCCAGGTCGACTTGCTGCTGACCGGCATGTTGGCCGCCCCCGGCCGCCCCAACGTCTGAATTTCTCAAGTCATCCGCCATGAACACCCGCCGCCCGTTGTCTTTCTGGATCAAGTGGCTGCTGCTCATTGCGCTGGTGCTCGGCATCGCCCTGGGCGTCACGCGCGCGCTGGGCAAACGCAAGGCCACGAACGAGGCGGCCATGGCGGCCGCCGAATCGTTGCAGAAGACGCCCACGTACACGCTCTCACCCGCCGACGTGGTGACGGTGCAAAACATCGCGCTCACCCAGACCGTTGCCCTGTCAGGTTCGGTGGACGCCTTGCAGACCGCCGCCATCAAGGCAAAAACCCCCGGCGAGATCCAGGGGCTGACCAAGCGCGAAGGCGACCCGGTGAAGGCCGGCGAAGTGGTGGCACGCATCGACAGCACTGAGGCCCAGGCCCGCGTGCGCCAGGCCACGCGCCAGGCCGAGTCGGCACAGGCGCAGGTGGCGATTGCCCGGCGCACCTTCGACAACAACCAGGCACTGGTGCGCCAGGGCTTCATCTCCAACACCGCGCTGGACACCGCCAGCGCCAACCTCGCCAGCGCCGAGGCCACGCACCAGGCCGCGCTGGCGGCGCTGGACATCGCGCGCAAATCGCTGGCCGACACCACGCTGCGCTCACCGCTCACAGGCCAGATCTCGGCCCGGCTGGTGCAGAACGGCGAACGCGTGGGCATCGACACGCGCGTGCTCGACGTGGTCGACCTCTCGGGCTTCGAGATGGAAGCCGCCATCGCACCGGCCGATGCGGTGTCCGTGCAGGTGGGCCAGACGGCGCGCCTGACGATCGAAGGTCAGCCCGAGCCGGTGCAGGCCACCGTGGCGCGCATCAACCCCAGCGTGCAGGCCGCCAGCCGCAGCGTGCTGGTGTATCTGCGCGTGCCTGCGCAGCCCGGCATGCGCCAGGGGCTGTTTGCCCAGGGGCACATCGTGATCGGCTCGGTCACGGCGCTGGCCGTGCCGGCCTCCACCGTGCGCAACGACAAGCCGCAGCCCTATGTGCAGGTGGTGCGAGAAGGGGCGGTCGTGCATGTGCCGGTGCAGCCGGGCGCCACCGGCCTGCTCGGCAACGAACCCATGCGCGCTGTGGAAGGTCTGCCAGCCGGCACGCAGCTGCTGCGCGCCCAGGCCGGCCTGATCCGCGAAGGCACTGCCGTGCGCCTGAACGCGCCCGCCACCGCCACCAACTGAGCAGTCCACCATGTGGTTCACCCAGGTCTCGCTGCGCAATCCGGTGTTCGCCACCATGGTGATGGTGGCCTTCGTGGTGCTGGGCATCTTTTCGTTCCAGCGCCTGCAGGTCGACCAGTTCCCGAACATCGACTTTCCGGTGGTGGTGGTGACCACCGCCTACCCCGGCGCATCGCCCGAGATCGTGGAGTCCGAGGTCACCAAGAAGGTCGAAGAAGCGGTGAACGCGGTGGCCGGTGTCAGCACGCTCACCTCGCGCAGCTACGAAGGTTCGTCGATCGTCATCATCGAGTTCCAGCTCACGGTGGACGGGCGCAAGGCGGCCGAAGACGTGCGCGAGAAGATGGGCATCCTGCGCCCGGTGCTGCGCGACGAGGTGGAAGAGCCGCGGGTGCTGCGCTTCGACCCGGCGGCTCGCTCCATCTGGTCGGTGGCCGTCATTCCAGAGGCCGTGAACGGCAAGACACCGAGCGCGGTGGAACTCACCACCTGGGCCGAACAAACCTTCAAGAAGCGCCTGGAAAACGTGCGCGGCGTGGGCTCGGTCACGCTGGTGGGCGGCACGCAGCGCGCCATCAACATCGAGCTCAACCCCTCGGCCATGGAAGCGCTGGGGGTGACCACCGAGCAGGTGACCAGCGCCGTGCGCAACGAGAACCAGGACCTGCCGGTGGGCACGCTCAAGACCGGCGAGAGCGAGCGTGTGGTGCAGGTGCTCTCGCGCCTGCAGAACCCGCAGGATTTCGGCGACATCATCGTCGCGCGCCGGGCCGGCCAGGCGGTGCGCCTGTCGCAGGTGGCCACGGTCAACGACGGAACCGAAGAGGTACAGAGCCTCGCGCTCTACAACGGCCAGCGCACGCTGCTGCTGCAAGTCCAGAAGGCGCAGGACGAAAACACCATCGCGGTGACCGATGGCCTGAAGGCGGCGGTGGAAAACCTGCGCGCCGAGCTGCCGCCGGGTATCCGGCTGGAGCAGATCGCCGACGGCTCGCGGCCCATCCGCGTGTCGGTGGACAACGTGCGACGCACGCTGATCGAAGGTGCGCTGCTCACGGTGCTGATCGTCTTCCTGTTCCTGAACTCGTGGCGCTCCACCGTCATCACCGGCCTCACGCTGCCCATCGCACTCATCGGCACTTTCTTCTTCATGAACCTCTTCGGGTTCACCATCAACATGATCACGCTGATGGCGCTCACGCTCTCGGTGGGTCTTCTGATCGACGATGCCATCGTGGTGCGTGAGAACATCGTGCGCCACGTGCAGATGGGCAAGACGCCGTACAACGCGGCCATGGAAGGCACGCAGGAAATCGGCCTGGCCGTGCTGGCCACCACGCTGTCCATCGTGGCGGTATTCCTGCCCATCGGCTTCATGGGCGGCATCATCGGCAAGTTCTTTCACGAGTTCGGCATCACCATGGTGGCGGCGGTGCTCATCTCGATGTTCGTGAGTTTCACGCTCGACCCGATGCTGTCGTCGGTGTGGCACGACCCCGAGATTGAAAAACACGGCAAGGGCGCTGCACCGCGCACGCTGTACGACAAGACCATCGGCCGCGTCACCGGCTGGTTCGACCGTTTCCAGGACGACCTGGCCGACACCTACCAGACGACGCTGCGCTGGTCGCTCAAACACAAGCTGGCCACGCTGGGTGTGGCGCTGGCCACCTTCATCGGGAGCTTGTTCGTGCTGCCGCTGCTGGGCACCGAATTCGTGCCCAAGGCCGACTTTTCGGAAACCTCGCTGAGCTTTCACACGCCGGTGGGCTCGTCGCTGCAGGCCACCGAGGCCAAGACGCGCGAGGTCGAGGCCATCCTGCGCCAGTTCCCCGAGGTGAAATACACGCTGTCCACGCTGAACACAGGCATTGCGCAGGGCACCATGTACGCCAGCGTGTATGTGCGCCTGGTCGACCGCAAGGACCGCACGCTGAGTGCAGACGCCATGTCGGCCCAGCTGCGCGAGCGCTTGCGCAGCGTGCCCGGCATCACCGTCACGCACGTGGGCCTGCTGGACGCCGTAGGTGGCAACAAGCAGGTGGAGTTCTCGCTGCAGGGGGACGATCTGGCCGAGCTGGAACGTCTGAGCGCCTCGGTGATGGAGCGCATCCGGCCCATCGTGGGTCTGGTCGATCTGGACGCCAGCGTGAAACCCAACAAGCCCACGGTGGACGTGAAGTTGCGGCGAAAACTGGCGTCTGACGCCGGCATGAACGTGGCGGCCGTGGGTGGCGCGCTGCGCACGCTGGTCGCCGGTACCACGGTGGGCAACTGGCGCGCCCAGAACGGCGAGAGCTACGACGTGAACGTGCGCCTGGCGGCCAGCGAACGCGAACGCGCCAGCGATCTTGAACAACTGCCCTTCATGGTCGGCACCGCCGCCGACGGCACCGCCCGCGTGGTGCGCCTGGGCCAGGTGGCCGAGGTGGTGGCCTCCACCGGCCCCAACCAGATCAACCGACGCAACCTCAACCGCGAGGTGTCGATCAATGCCAACGTGTTCGGCCGCTCTGCCGGCGAGGTGTCGGCCGAGATCAAGCAGGTGCTCGACAGCACGCCTTTCCCGCCTGGCTACCGATACGAGTTCGGCGGCTCCACCAAGAACATGCAGGAATCGTTCGGCTACGCCATCTCGGCACTCGCCCTGGCCATCATCTTCATCTACATGATCCTGGCCAGCCAGTTCCAGAGCTTTCTGCAGCCACTCGCCCTCATGACGGCGCTGCCGCTCACGCTGATCGGCGTGGCGCTGGCCTTGCTCATGTTCGGCTCCACCATGAGCATGTTCTCGGTCATCGGCATCGTGCTGCTGATGGGCCTGGTCACGAAAAACGCGATCCTGCTGGTGGACTTTGCGATCCGCGCACGCAACGGCCTGGCCGGTGAGGCCCCGATGGACCGCGAGTCCGCCCTGCTGCTGGCGGCCCGTGTGCGGCTGCGCCCCATTCTCATGACCACGCTGGCCATGGTCTTCGGCATGGTGCCGCTGGCGTTTGCACTGACCGAAGGCTCGGAACAGCGCGCGCCCATGGGCCAGGCCGTCATCGGCGGGGTGATCACCTCGTCGCTGCTCACCCTGGTGGTGGTGCCGGTGGTGTACTGCTACATGGACGATCTCGCACAGTGGTTCCGCCGCAAGCTCGGCATGGGCCCCAAGTTGGCTGAGCCTGTGGTGTCCGCTCCGTAAAATCCAGCCATCCCTTTCCATCTTCCAGACGCCCTCCAGGAGCCCCCTCCATGACGACGACCACCGCGCCGACCATCCACACCGGCTTTGACCAGGCCCGCTTCAACATGATCGAGCAGCAGATCCGCCCTTGGGAGGTGCTCTCCCCCCAGGTGCTGGAACTGCTGTCGCGCATCCACCGCGAAGCCTTCGTGCCCGCCGCGCACCGCGCCCTGGCCTTTGCCGACATGGAACTGCCCCTGACCCACCCCGCCGTGGACGGCCAGTGCATGCTGGCGCCCAAAGTCGAAGCCCGCCTGCTGCAGGACCTGGACCTCAAGCCCACCGACAAGGTGCTGGAAATCGGCAGCGGCAGCGGCCACATGGCCGCCTTGCTGGCCAGCCTGGCGCACAGCGTGGTTACGGTCGAGATCGACCCCGTGCTGGCTAGCACCGCGCGCGAGAACCTGCGCAACGCCGGCATGGCCAACGTCGAGGTCAAACACGCGGACGCCGCCGCGCAGGGCTTTGCCGCCTGCAGCGTCAACGGCCCGTTCGACGCCATCCTGCTCAGCGGCTCGGTCGCCGAGATCCCGCCCGCCCTGCTCGCCCTGCTGGCCCCCGGTGGCCGGCTGGCGGCCGTCGTCGGTCATGAGCCCATGATGCGCGCCACCATCGTCACCCGCATTGCCGATGCCTCGTTCCAGACCGCCCAACCCTGGGACACCGTGGCGCCGCGCCTGCTGAACTTTCCCGAGCCCTCGAGCTTCCGCTTCTGAGGCCTTCGTTCAAGGACACCCATGAAAGCGATTCAACCCGGCCAGCTCGACACATGGCTCACGCAGGTGGCCAGCGAGGTGCCCACAGGCGGCATGCCCGTGGTGCTTGACGTGCGCGAGCCCTGGGAACTGCAGACCGCCAGCGTTCAACCCGTCGGTTTCGAGCTGCGCCACATCCCCATGCGCAGCGTGCCCCAGCGCCTCGCCGAGCTCGACCGCGACCAACCCATCGCCTGCCTGTGCCACCACGGCATGCGCAGCGCCCAGGTGGCGAACTTCCTGATCAACCAGGGATTCACGCAGGTGGTGAACATCCACGGCGGTATCCACGCCTGGTCGCAGGAACGCGACCCCGCTGTTCCGGTCTATTGACCGACCACGCCACCTCTGGTCATTCGCTCGCCATTCGTTTCAAAGGAACTCCATGACAGTCCCGCACGCAGCCGCTTCCCAGGGGAGCCGCCCTTCTTCCATGAGCCGACTGGCTGTTGCCGCCTGGCTGGCGCTGGGTGCGGCCTCGGGTGCACACGCGCAAAATCTGGTGGAGCTCTATGAAGCGGCGCGCGGTTTTGACGCGACCTTCCTCTCAGCCCGCTCGCAATACGAAGCCAACCTCTTCCGCGCCGACCAGGCCAAGGCAGGCCTCCTGCCCCAGGCGGGTCTGGGCGCTGCTGCCAGCTGGGCGCGGCGCGACATCAACGGCGGCCCCGACACCAGCAGCAACAGCCAGAGCGCGACACTCTCGGCCAGCCAGCCGCTGTACCGCCCGGTGAACCAGATCAACAACGACCAGGCCCTGCTCTCGGTGGACGTGGCCAAGGCCGCGCTCACGCTGGCCGAACAAGACCTGATCGTGCGCACCACGCAGGCCTACTTCGACGTGCTCGCCGCCACCGATACGCTGGCCTTTGTGCGCGCCCAGAAGACCGCGGTGGGCGAACAGCTCGCAGCGGCCAAACGCAACTTCGAAGTCGGCACCACCACAGTGACCGACTCGCGCGAAGCGCAAGCCGGTTTTGACCTGGTCGTGGCACAGGAGATCGCCGCCGAGAACGACCTGCGGGTGAAGCAGCTCACGCTGAACCAGCTGGTGGGTCGGGCCGCCGTGTCACCCAAGCCCCTGGCTGCGCCGGTGGTGCTGCCGCCCTTGCTGCCGGCCGACCCGCAAGCCTGGGTGGCGCTCAACGACGCGACACATCCCACCATCCTGCAAGCCACGCGCGGGCTGGAAATCGCGCAGCTGGAAACCCGCAAGGCCGAAGCCGGCCACAAGCCCACGGTGGACCTGGTGGCCCAGTACCAGGTGGCGCGCGCGCCCTCCACGCTCACCCTGACGCAGAACACCGTGCGCAGCAACAACGCCAGCGTGGGCGTGCAGTTCAACATGCCGCTGTTCGCCGGCTACGCGATCCAGAACCGCGTCAAGGAAACCATGGCGCTCGAAGACAAGGCCCGCACCGACCTGGAAGCCGCCAAACGCGGCGTGGATCTGGCCACGCGCAGCGCGTTCCTGGGTGTGCTGTCGGGCCAGGGCCAGGTGAAGGCACTGGAAGCAGCCGAGGCCTCCAGCCAGAGCGCCCTGGACGCCAACCGCCTGGGCTACCAGGTGGGCGTGCGCATCAACATCGACGTGCTCAATGCACAAAGCCAGCTCTTCCAGACCAAACGCGATCTGGCCCAGGCGCGCTACAACGTGCTGCTCGGCGGGCTGCGTCTGAAGCAGGCCAGCGGGCGGCTGGTGCCTGAGGATTTGTTGCCGATCAATTCGTTGCTGGCGCCCTGAACCACTCGGCTCAGCGGGTGCTGGCTTCAATCTCGGCCAACACCGCTTGCTCGGGTGCGGGCAGATCACCCGCCATCACCGCACGCAGGTATTGGCGGCGCATGCGCACCTGCAGCTCGCCCTTGTTTTTCTTGAGCAAGGGAATGCCCAGCAAACGGATGCTGGCGAAACAGAACGACGAGTGGAAATTGCGCTTGTTCACCACCGCACGGATGTGGTCGATGGCCTGCGTGCGCCAGGCCTCTGACGTGGCGTCGGCCTGCAGCAGCGCGTCCCGTGCCCGCTCCAGCCCTGGGTCGGTGTAGGCGCCGTACACCAGTGTCTGGCGCAGGAACGCCGCGGACTGCTGCTCTACCGCGGCCATGAACCGGTCCCTGGAGTAAAGCCCTTCGCTGGGAACACCGGCGGCAAACAGCGTGCGCGAAAAACCGCGCTCACCCCGTCGCACAGTGAGGTATTTGTTGCTGGTCGATACGTAGTCGTTCCAGTAGTTGACGAACACCTCCGAAGTCAACACAGCACGTTTGATCAGGAAGAAGTACGACAGGAAAATGCCGGCATGCTCGGAGTCCGCCTCGGGCAGATCCACATGCCGCAATGCGCCCAGAAATCCGGCGTTGGAAGCTTCCATCGACGCGAGCATTGTTTCGTTCGGGTCGAGCGGAAACCACACGCTGTCGTTGAGGATGATCAAACTCTCCGGCGACACGCACCAGTGCCACAGCAGGCGAATTCCGTCGCGGTAACCACCGAAGTCGTAGCCGAAGTTGGGTCGCTCAACAAAGCGCCACACCCAGGGGCCCAGAGCCTGTTCGTCGGCTGCAGACACCGGTGAATTGGCCACCAACACCACCGAGTAGCCGCGCTCGCTGAGGTGGCGGCAAGTGGCCACCGCAGAGGCCGACATACCGCGCGGCTGGTACACCAGAAAAATGGCGACCTTGGGCCCCAGCGAAGCTGCACCGTTCATGACGCGAAAGCCGTTCGGGAATTGCCTGTCAAGCCGGCGCTGGCGGGCTGGGCCGATCAGTCGTTCAGGGATGGCCTGCAGTTGCTGGCGTGCGGTTTCCAGCTCGCGGCGGATCTTCCAAGCCGGGATCATGCCGAGTGCTCCAGCGCAGACACGGGTGGGCGCCACCCAGCCAGCAGCAACGGAAGCACGGAGGCAAACAGATGCCGCTCGGTCGTCACCCAGAAAGGCCCGTTGATGAAGCTGTCGACAAACAGGATGGCGAGGAACGCCACCAGCAGGTTGCGGTAGCGCGCGGTCAGATCGAAGGCCGCCACCAGGGCCCGTTGCATCAGCATCACATAGCCGACCAACCCGATCACGCCGAAGTCGACCGCCACGAGCAAAAACTGGTTGTGCGGATGCACGCAGGCAACCGCGCACACACCCACATCGGCATAAATCTGTTCGGACAGGACCCGGTAGCCCGCCGTGCCGTGCCCCCACCACGGGCTGTCCATGAACATCGCCAGCGCGTTCTTCCACATGTCCAGCCGGTACCCGGTGGAAGTGGTGAACACACCGGCGTCTGTGTACTGCGCAAACTCGGCGAACATCGTGGTGACGCGATCGCGCAGCAGCGGCGATGAAAGAGACAGGAGCACCGCTGCCAACGCCACCAAGGCCAGCGCTCGCCACCGCCAAACGGGCGGCGCCGCCACCAAGGCGAGCGCACAGAACATGGCGAGCAGCACCACCTGGCCGGTGCGCCCCTGCAGCAGGTGGGTGATGCTGAACACCGTGAACGCAGCCACCGACACCCAGGCCCAACGGATCCACCCTTCACGTGCATCGATGGCGATCACCAATGCGAGTGCGGTGAAGAACGACATGGCCAGGCCCTGCGCGATGTAGTCGTTGAACACATGGTGCGAAACACCCATGCCCTGGTTGTGGGAATCGGACCAGGGCACCTGGAACCAGATGTTGGCGTAGGTGCTCACCACCGTGATCACCGAGCCGATCGCAAATGCCAGCAGACCGTGGCGTTGCCACCGGGGATCGTGAAACAAGGTGAGCAGCATGAGCATGAGCGGCAGCTTGCTGTACACGTACAGGTGGTGGTTGATGTACGCCTTGGGCGCATCGGTGTACGTGATGCCCAGCAGCACCAGCGCGGTGAGCAGCACGGCGGGCAAGGTGATCGGGTGGCGGCGTATCACGTCGAACTTCCAGCGCCAGCGGCCGGAGAGGAACCAGCCGATCAGGATCAGCAGGATGCCGATGTTGACCAAAGCGATCGAGGTGGGCACACCGAGCAGCAACATCACCGCGCCGACCTTGGCGGTGATGTCCATCGAAGACCCGAAGCGCGCGCGAACGGAAGAAAGCTCAATCACCGGCAAAGGCCTTTTGCAACGGCTTGAGCCAGAAGTCGGGCCGGTTGAGCACCTCCACGAAGCCTGCCGCGGCTTGGCCGGCGCCAAACGTGGTGTCGGTTTGGAAGCGTGTTCCCCAGATGTTGTTGAGGAATCCATCGATCACCTCCGGATCCATCGCTGAACACGCTGTGATCGATGCACCGCTGGCACGCCGGTTTTGCCGCGTGCCCACTTCCAGGCTGGGCACCCCGAGAAAAGGTGCCTCGCGCACCCCCGCACTGCTGTTGCCCACCATGGCCGAGGCATTCTTCATCAGCTCGGAGAAGTAGTTGAACCGCATCGACGGTATCTGGCGGAAACGCTCCTTGGGCAGCCTCTCCAGCACGGCAAAGATGTCTTCGGTGCCAGGGTCGTTGTTGGGAGCGATCACCACGAAATTGCGTCCACTGGCTTCGAGCCGTGCGAACAGCGCCTGCGCCTGCGCGCCGATGGTGTCGGCCTCCGAGGTCACGGGGTGAAAGATCGCGATGCCGTAGTCGTCAAACGGGATCGCGTAGCGCTCCTTCACCTGCGCCAGCGTCACGCCCGAAGGCCTCGCGTGGGTGTCGAGTTCGGGCGAGCCGATGTTGTAGACGCTCTCCGGCGATTCACCGAGCGCGAGCACGCGCTGCTTCGCGCCTTCAGAGCTCACGAAGTGCGCGGCGCACAGCTTGGTGTTGCAGTGGCGGATGCTCTCGTCGATGGTGCCCGAGACTTCGCCGCCCTCGATATGTGCCGACGGGATGTACTTCATGGCGCAGACGATGGACGCGGCCAGCGCTTCCACCCGGTCGCCGTGGATCACCACCAGATCGGGCCGGTGCTCGTGCACAAAATCCGAGAAGCCCAGGATGGTCTTGGAGAGGATGAAATCCTGGGCATCACCTTCGCGCTGGTTGACGAACTCGAAGAACTCTGCGCCGGGAAAGCGTTTCACTTCCAGCCGCGTTTCGCCGTAGCGCCGCATCATGTGCATGCCGGTGATGAAAAAGCCCACGGCAAAACCGGCCTGTTGCGCGGCCAGCGCGAGCGGCTCCAGCTTGCCGAAGTCGGCCCGGGTGCCGGTGACGAAGAGCAGGCGCCGGCTGGTCATCACGAATTCGCTTGCGGCTTCACGCCGTCCAGGTCGCTCCACAGCAGTTGCTGGTTGCGTTTGACGGCGCGGGTGAGCTTCGCGCCCACCAGGCGGTCGAAGTGCTGCACCGAAATCTCGCCCGAACCGGGGCGGCGCGCCCAGATGTCGCTGGGCATGACCACATGGCCAGCGGGCAGGTCACGGTCGGCCACCATGGAGCCGCGTGCAAAGCGGTACACGTCTTCCTCGGGTGCGGTGCGCACCTTGGGGTTGTGCAGCGCAGTGTGGATTTCGCGCGAGCGGTCGATCAGAAACTTGAGCTCGGCCGGGTCCATGGAGCAGGAGATGTCCGGACCCTTGCGGTAACGCGTGTCGGTGAAGTGGCGCTCCAGGATGCAGGCGCCTAGCGCCACGGCAGACAGGGCCATCTCGGGGCCGATGCTGTGGTCGGAGAAACCGATGACGGCACGCGGGAAAGCGTTGCGCAATTCGGTGATGCCTTGCAGGCTCACGATCTCGGGTGGCGAGGGGTAGAGGTTGGTGCACTCCAGCAGCGCGTAGTCCACGCCCGCGTCGTCCAGTGCCTTCACCGACGGGCGCATGCCGTCGATGGTCTGCATGCCGGTGCTCATGATGATGGGCTTGCCGAAGCTGGCGATGTGGCGGATCAGCGGCACGTGGTTGCACTCGCCCGAGCCGATCTTGAACGCCGACACGCCGATGTCGTTGAGGAAGTCAGCGGCAGCGCGCGAGAACGGTGTGGAGATGTAGATCATGCCGAGCGACTCGGCGTAGGTCTTGAGCGCGATTTCGTCGTCTTTGGAGAGCGCGCATTCTTCCATCACGTCCCAGATGGACTTGTCGGCGTTGGGCGGGAAGATCTGTTTGGCTTCGTCGGTCATCTCGTCGTCGACGAAATGCGTCTGGTGTTTGACCATTTCACAGCCGGCGCGGTGCGCTGCGAGCACCATGCCTTTGGCCACGTCGAGGCTGCCGCCGTGGTTGATGCCGATTTCGGCCACGACCAGCGGTGGGTGTGCGGGGGAGATGTCGCGGTGGGCGATTTTCATGAAGGCCTCTTGCCGGGTGGCGTCAGGGAATTACAGGGAGCCGGCGTAGAACGCCTGGATTTTGGACCGCATGAAACCGAGCGTTTTTTCGCTCCAGATCAGCTTGCGGGATTTTTCGTCAACGATCACGTCGCCTTCTTTGAGCGACAGCAATTTTTCGGGCTTGATCATCAGGCCGTTGAGCGTGACGGCCACCAGTGATTTGCGACGGCTACGCACCCAGGGCAAGCGCGCCTTGATGTAGAGCCAGAAGCCCCAATAAAACATGAACTCGCCCGGAAACTTGACGGCAAACGAGTTGGGGATGCGCACCATGTGTTCCTGCGCCACCCAGCTGATAAATCGTTCATCGGCCGCCATGGGGCGGAATTCAAGCTTCGGGTGTTTGTCCAGCAGGGCCTTGAAGCGCTCGGCGATGAAGTGGCATTCGGCCGGGTGGTAGATCACGAAAGACGAGTTGCCGCGCGCATAACGGCGGCGGTTGGTCCAGCGGTACAGCGTGCGCCCGATCCAGCCAAACGGAATGATCGCGCTCTGCAGAATAGCCACGGTCTGGCGGTTCTCCATCAGGTCCAGTCCGGTGCCAAGGTCGCCGAGCACGATGGTGTCCAGGTCCACGTAGATCGCAGGCAGGTCGGTGGGCACGATGCCGTGGTCGAACATCACCAGCTTGGCCTGGCAGCCCGAGGTCTTGAGGCGGTCCTGCAGCCAGAACTCGGGAAAGCGCACCAGCTCGATGCGGTCCGCCAGATCGGGGCGGTCCTGGTCCGAAATCAGGATGAAGCGCGGCTGTGACGAAGCCTTGTTGGCAATGCTGCGCGCCAGGTTGTTGATGAGCGCCGTCGAATACTTCGTGCCCCAACAGACCATCACGCACTGCCAGGTGGGCGCGGCGTAGAGGTCCATGTGGTCGGTGTTCATCTCACTGACCACGCGTTGCCTCCAGCGCGGCTTCGCAGCGATCGAAGTCGTCCAGCGAGTCGATGTCCTGGCTGCGCTCGGCCGGCATTTCCACCACGCCGATGCGCTCGGACACAAAACTGCCGCTGGCCACAAAGCGTTCGGCGTTCAACACATACAACGCGCCGTTGGGCCGCACCACCGGGGGCAGGCTCTGGCGGTTGGCAAAGCAGTAGGCCGGGTCCGACAGCGGCTGGAACCGGTTGCCGCGCAGCGTGCCCCACTTGAGCACACCCCGGTCGGCGCTGGTGACCGACATCACCAGTTCAAAATAACCCCCGGCGAACACCGCCAGCGCGGCTGCAATGTCGCTGGGCAGGCGCAGCGGCGAGGTGGCCTGCAACAGCACCACCGTGCCGTGGCAGTCGGCCGTGTGCAGCGCGTGCTGCAACACGGGGGCCATGGGCACGGTGTCGCCTGCGAGTTCGGGCGGGCGCTCCACCAGGGTCACCTGGCTGGGCAGTTCGGCCCACAGCACCTCGGGGATGTCGGTCGTGATCACCACGCGCTGGGCGCCGGCTTGCAGCGCCTGGTCCACCGCGTGGCGGTACAGCGGTTTGCCCGCCAGCGGGCGGATGTTTTTCGAGGGCAGGCCCTTGGATCCGGCGCGCAGCGGAATGACTGCGGTCCAGGCCGGCGTGGGAAGGGGCATCGTGGGTGTTCCTGTGTGGGAAGACAAGCCGCGCGGTGAGGGCCTGTCCAAGGGCGTAACTATACTGAATGGCCTTCGACCGGAGCCCCTGGAGCGACGCGCAGGCACCCCCGCCCGACCCGTTTCGTTCCCACCGATGGCCTCCCCCACTTCCACACGCCCAGCCTCCCGCCCTTTTCCGCCCACCTGGCGGCTGTCCGTGCTCATCGGCGTGTACGAACTGCTGTGGCACCTGCTGCTGCCGGTGTTCCTGCTGTTTCTGTGGAAGCGCGGCCAGCGCGAGCCGCTGTATCGAGCCCATTGGGACGAGCGCTTCGGCGCTGCACCCACCGGACTGGACCGTCCGGTGTGGGTGCACTCCGCTTCCATGGGCGAGATGCGCGGCGCGGCGCCGCTGGTGCGCGCCCTGCTTGCAGCGGATTACCCGGTCTTCATCACCACCCTCACCCCGGCTGGCCGCACCGCCGCCCACACGCTGTTTGCAGAAGCCATTGCCGCGCGGCGCCTGCAGGTGAGCTTTGTACCGCTGGAGCTGGGCTGGGCGGTGCGCCGGTTGATCCGCCGTGTGCGTCCGCGCGCAGCGGTCATGACCGAGATCGACACCTGGCCGGTGCTGCTGGCCACCATCCGCCGCTGCGGCGTGCCGCTGGCCATGGCCAATGCCCAGTATCCGAAAAAAAGCATCGTGCGAGACCGGAAATGGGGCGGCTTTCGCGCCGGCATCTTCCAGGCCTACGAACTCGTGCTGTGCAAGTCCGAAACCCATGCCCAGCGCTTTCGCGACGTGGGTTGTGAACGCGTGGTGATCGCGGGCGAGACCCGCTTTGATCTGCCGGTGTCGCCGCAGCAGATCGCTGCTGCGCAAGCCTTGCTCGCACCCTGGCAGCTTGCCACGGCCTCGGGCGGGCAACGACCTGTGCTGTGTTTTGCCAGCGCCATCGTGGGCGAAGACGAGCAGTTCATCGACGCGATCAGACAGGTTCAAGCCGGCCTGCAGGCCGCGGGCTTGCCGCCACCGCTGGTGGTGTACGTGCCGCGCAGCCCACAGCGCTTTGATGCGGTGGTGCAGATGTTCGAAGCGGCGGGCCTGCGCGTGGCGCGCCGCAGCCGCATGCTCGACGCCACGCTGCAGCCCACGCCCGACGCGCCCGACATGACCGCCATCGACGTTCTCATGGGCGATTCCCTGGGCGAGATGTACTTCTACCTCGCGCTCTCGCAGGTGGTGGTGGTGGGAGCATCCTTCGTGCCCATGGGAGCGCACAATGTGATCGAACCGCTGGCACTCAAGAAGCCGGTGATGGTGGGCCACAGCATCT
This sequence comes from Hydrogenophaga sp., assembly GCF_022844385.1. Taxonomy (GTDB): domain Bacteria; phylum Pseudomonadota; class Gammaproteobacteria; order Burkholderiales; family Burkholderiaceae_C; genus Hydrogenophaga. The sequence continues at coordinate 38,159 of NZ_JALHLX010000019.1, forward strand.
GGGGCATCGAGTACCCCGGCGTGGAGGCGCTGGCCGCGGGTGTCTTGCAGCAGCACATGACGATCCCCAGCCTCTCAGCAGCGCTGGTACAGCTGCTCACCTCGCCCACCGACTACGCCCGGGCCATCGAAGGCGCCGAAGCCTTCTACGCCGAACACGGTGGCGCCACCGCGAAACACATGGCCACGCTCGTGCCCTGGCTGGAAGCACCATGACACCTACGGGCCAGCCCTGGGCACTGCGCGCCTATCTCGTGCTGGCACGGATGCTCGCGCCCGTGTGGCGCAAGGGCTTGCAGCGGCGGCTGCTGCGCGGCAAGGAGACGCCGCGCAGCGTGCGGCAGAAGCTGGGCAGCGAGTACGCCGACCGGCCCGCCGGCATGCTGGTCTGGGGCCACGCGGTGGGCGTGGGCGAGTCCATGGCACTTGCCGGACTGTTCGCGCGGCTCGCCGAGCGGCGGCCCGACTGCAGTTTTCTTATCACCACCACCGCGCGCACCTCGGGCGACGCGCTGCGCCGCACCGGCCTGCCCGCGCGCTGTCAGCACCAGTTCGCGCCGGTGGACACGCCCGAGGCGGTGTCGCGCTTCCTCGACCATTGGCAACCCTCGCTTGCGCTGTGGTGCGAAATGGACCTGTGGCCCGCGCTGATCGCCGAGACCGACGCGCGTTCCATCCCGCGCGCTTTGGTCAACGCGCGGCTGTCGCCCGAGTCGCTCGCCAAGCGCCGCTGGGGTCGCTGGATCTACCAGGCGTTGTTGCCGGGTTTTCGGGAGCTGTTTGCGCAGAACGAAGCCAGCGCGGACGCGCTGGTGGTTCTGGGTGCTCAGCATGAGCGCATCACGGTCAGCGGCACGATCAAGGCGCTGGTGCCACCGCTGGGATGCGATGCGGACGATCTGGAAAGCTGGCAACAGACGCTTGGCGGCCGACCCGTGTGGTTGCTGGCGTCAAGCCATCCGGGCGAGGAGGAGCTGGCGCTGGCGGCCCACACCCGGCTTCGGGCGCAACGGTCCGATGCGCTGTTGATCATCGCGCCGCGAGCCCCGGCGCGAGGACTTGAAGTGGCAGCGCTCGCTTCAGCCGCAGGCCTGCAGGACGTGCCCTTGCGCAGCGCCGGCGCGCACCTGGCCACCGATGCGCCGTTCTACATCGCCGACACCATCGGCGAGATGGGCCTGTGGTACCGGCTGGCACCGGTGGCTTTGGTGGGTGGCTCGTTCGCCAACGTGGGTGGCCACAACCCGCACGAGCCCCTGGCGCTGGGTTGCGCCGTGCTGCATGGGCCCAACGTGTGGAACTTCGCCGAGAGTTACGAACGCCTCGACGGTCTGCGCCAGGCCCGGCTGGTGAACAGCGAAAGCGATGTGGCCTTTGAGGTGGCCGCGGTGTGGGACACCAACCGCCCGATGGACACCACCGCCCTCGTGGACGAACAGGCCGAAGCGGTGATCGAGAAAGTGCAGGCGTTGTTGCCGCGCTGACTTGGTTCAGTGGGAGCTGGCGCCCACCACGGCATCGGGCTTGCCCTGTTTCAGCAAATCGAGCATCACCGCTTCAATGCGGTGCAGGGCTTCGGTGGTCTGGCCTTCAAACCGCAGCACCAGCACCGGTGTGGTGTTGGACGCGCGGATCAATCCGAAACCATCGGGCCAGTCCACCCGCACGCCGTCGATGGTGGACACCTTGGCCTGTGCGTCGAACTTCGCCATGGAAATGAGTTTTTCCACCACTGCGTGCGGCTCGCCCTCGGCGCAGGCCACGTTGAGCTCGGGTGTGCTGAAGCTGGTGGGCAAGGCATTGAGCACGGCGCTGGCGTTCGGGCTGCGGCTGACGATTTCGAGCAGGCGCGCGCCGGCGTAGGTGCCATCGTCAAAGCCGTACCAGCGTTCCTTGAAGAAGATGTGGCCGCTCATTTCGCCACCCAGCGGGCTGTTCAGCTCCTTCATGCGGGCCTTGATCAGCGAATGGCCGGTCTTGTAGATGTGGGCCACGCCGCCCGCCGCCTCAATGGCCGGGGCCAGGCGCTGGGAGCACTTCACGTCGAACACGATGTCGCCGCCGGGCACGCGCGAGAGCACGTCCTGCGAGAACAGGATCATCTGGCGGTCGGGGTAGATGTTGTTGCCTTCCTTGGTCACGATGCCCAGGCGGTCGCCGTCACCATCGAAGGCCAGGCCGAGTTCGGCGTCGGTGTCGCGCAGCGCGCGCATCACGTCCTGCAGGTTCTCGGGCTTGCTGGGGTCAGGGTGGTGGTTGGGGAAGTTGCCGTCCACCTCGCTGAAGAGCTCGATCACTTCGCAACCCAGCGCACGGAAGATGGCCGGGGCCGATGCACCGGCCACGCCGTTGCCGCAGTCCACCACGATCTTCATGGGACGCGAGATCTTGATGTCGCCCACGATGCGTGCCTGGTACGCCGCCTGCACATTGATCAGACGAACACGACCGCCATCGGCGCGTGTGTGTGATTCGGCTTCCATGGTCTTGCGCAGCGCCTGGATGTCCTCGCCGTAAATCGCGCGACCGGCCAGCACCATCTTGAAACCGTTGTAGTCCTTCGGGTTGTGGCTGCCGGTGACCTGGATGCCGCTGGTGCACAGCGTGGCGGCGGCGAAGTACAGCATGGGCGTGGTGGCCAGGCCGATGTCGATCACGTCCACGCCCGCAGCCACCAAGCCGCGGATCAGCGCGGCCGACAAGGCCGGCCCGCTCAGGCGCCCGTCGCGTCCCACGGCCACGCTCTTCTCGCCCAGCTTCATCGCCTGCGTGCCGAACGCCAGACCCAGGGCCTCGGCCACCGCTTCGTTGAGCGCGGTGGGTGTCACGCCGCGGATGTCGTAGGCCTTGAAGATCGAGGGGGTGACTTGCATGGGGGTGTCCTGGGTTCGGGGAGGTTGGACCATTGTAGGAGTGGTACTTTCCCCTGATGGAGGCACATGTCCGGAAACGGCCAGCCGAGCCCATCCGAACGGCCTACCATCACGGTCATGAACCGCCCAGACCGCATCGACGCCGACGCCTGCTACCGCGCGCTGTGCTCGCACGACGCGCGCTTCGACGGGCAGTTCTTTACCGCCGTCACCTCCACCGGTATCTACTGCCGGCCGGTCTGCCGCGTGCGCACACCGCGGCGAGAGAACTGCCGCTTCTTCGCGCACGCGGCGCAGGCGGAACACGCGGGGTTTCGCCCCTGCCTGCGCTGCCGCCCCGAGCTGGCACCGATGGAACGCCACTGGTCCTCCGAGGACGCCTCGGCCATCCTGCTGCAGCAAGCCACGCTGTGGCTGGACGACCCACAGCACTGGCACGACTCTGAAGGCAACATGGGCGAGCGAATGGCTGCGCGCCTCGGCGTGAGCGACCGCCACCTGCGCCGCGTGTTCGAGGACCAGCTCGGGGTCTCGCCGCTGCAATACCTGCTCACGCGCAAGCTGCTCACCGCCAAACAATTGCTCGCGGACACAGATCTGCCCATCACCCAGGTCGCGCTCGTCAGCGGCTTCGGCAGCGTGCGGCGTTTCAATGCAGCCTTCTTCGAACACTACCGACTGAACCCGACCCAGTTGCGACGCCAGATCGGTACGCGTGACAGCGACCAGGGCACCACGGTGCGCCTGGGCTACCGACCACCCTACGACGTGGCGGCCACGCTGGCCTTCTTCCGGCAACGCCTGATCGAAGGCGTGGCCTTCGTCGACGAGCAGCAACGTTTCGGCCAGACCTTGCGCATGGACATCGGTGAGCGCAGCCACCGAGGCTGGCTGATTGCCGAGTTCGACGAAACGCGCAACCAACTCGTGCTGCGCGTGAGCGACGAGCTGCGCGAGGTGCTGCCGCAGGTGATCCACCGGCTGCGCGCTGCGCTTGATCTCGATGCCGACCCGGGCGCGATCAACGCCGTGCTGCACGGCGCGTTCCCGGCCGGCGACGGCTTGCG
>NZ_JALHLX010000020.1 GCF_022844385.1 Hydrogenophaga sp.
TTCAACGGCAGCGACTACACCATCCCCGGCTTCATGGTGTGGATGGCGGTGCTCTACTGCGCGTTCGGCAGCGTGATCACCCACTACATCGGCCGCCCGCAGATCGCGCTCAACTTCAAGCAGCAGCGCTATGAAGCCGACTTCCGCCACCACCTGGTGAGGGTGCGCGAGTACAGCGAATCGATCGCGCTCGACAAAGGAGAGCCGGTGGAACGCCAGCAGCTCGGCCTTCGTTTTGCCGACGTGCTGGCCAACTACTTCAAGCTCATCAACGCCCAGAAACGCCTGACCTGGTTCACCGTGGGCTTCGGCCAGGCCGCCGTGGTGTTCCCCTTTGTCGTGGCCGCGCCGCGTTTTTTCAGTGGCGCCATCCAGCTCGGCGAACTGATCCAGATCTCGTCGGCCTTCGGCCGTGTTCAGGACTCCCTGTCCTGGTTCGTCGACAACTACAGCAGCCTGGCCGCCTGGCGCGCCACCACCGACCGCATCACCAGCTTTGAGGAAAGCTTTCAGGCCCTGCAAGCCCCCGAAGCCGCCACCGCCGCCCAGACCAACACACAGGACGCGCTGGCCATCGACGACCTGCAGCTCGCGCTGCCCGGTGGCGTTGCCTTGCTCGCAGTGCACGGTCTGCAGGTGTCGCCGGGCGACACGGTGCTGGTCAAAGGCCCGTCGGGCAGTGGCAAGTCCACCCTATTCCGTGGTCTGGCGGGCATCTGGCCTTGGGCAGAGCGCAGCCTGCGCACGCCGGCGGGTTTTGCCGACAAGGTCATGTTCCTGCCGCAGCGGCCCTACTTCCCGCAAGGCTCGCTGCGCGACGCCCTGGCCTACCCCGAACCGGCCGACCGCTACAGCGACGCCGACCTGCAACAGGCTTTGCGACAAGCGTTGCTGCCCGCGCTGGCTGAGCGGCTCGATGAGCTCGACACCTGGGGCCAGAAGCTCTCGGGCGGCGAACAACAACGCCTGGCCATTGCCCGCGCCCTGCTCAAGAAACCGCGCTGGCTGTTCGTGGACGAAGCCACCAGCGCACTGGACGAAGCGGCAGAGGCCACGCTGTATGCACGGCTGCAGGAACTGGTGAAAGAGAGCAATGGCGCGCTGGTGTCCATCGCGCACCGGCCGGGGGTGGCTGCGTTTCACGAAACGCTTTGGACGTTCACGCCCGATGCGACGGGGCAGGCGCGCTACAGGTTGGCGGTTTCGCCCACGTAACCCACCCATCCCCGCGCCCGCAACTCACAAGCCGGGCAGCTTCCACACCCATAGCCCCACGCATGCCGGTGCTCGCGGTCGCCGAGGTAGCAGGTGTGGGTGTGTTCCACGATCAGGTCCACCAGCGTTTGGCCGCCCAGACTTTCGGCCAGGCGCCAGGTGGCGGCTTTGTCGATCCACATGAGCGGGGTGTCGATCAGGAAGCGGTGGTCCATGCCGAGGGAGAGCGCCACCTGCAGCGCTTTCATGGTGTCGTCGCGGCAGTCGGGGTAGCCTGAAAAATCGGTTTCGCAGACGCCGGTGACGATGACCTGGATGCCGCGGCGGTAGGCCAGCGCGGCGGCGAGCGTGAGGAACAGCAGGTTGCGACCAGGCACGAAGGTGTTGGGCACGCCGTTTTCTTCCATGCGAAAGGCCATGTCGCGCGTCAAGGAGGTTTCGCTCACCTTGCCGAGCACCGCGAGGTCGAGCACGTGGTCTTCGCCCAGGCGATCGGCCCAGACCGGAAAACGTTCGCGCAGTTCGCGCAGCACCACGGGGCGGGCCACCATTTCCACGCTGTGGCGCTGGCCGTAGTCGAAGCCCAGGGTTTCGACGCGCGGGAAGCGTTCGAGTGCGTGGGCGAGGCAGGTGGTGGAGTCTTGCCCGCCGGAGAACAGCACCAAGGCGCTGGTGTGGTGGGGGGTGTTGTGAGCGGTGGCGGTGGTCATGGCCGGCATCGTAGCGCGCGGGCCCTCACCCCTGCCCTCTCCCAGAGGGAGAGGGAGCAAACCCACGCCTCAGATCATGCGTTCCGAACGCACGCCCGCGTGATCGCGGCTGGTGGCCAGCATGCGGATGAGCGCGCGGTTGGCCTGCTCCAGGCTCACGTCGTTGCGGTCGCACACCGCGCTCAGGCGGTGCAGCTGGTTGGGTTCGCCCTGGGCGCGTGCCACGTCGAGCAGCGGGTGGTAGGGCCCGTCGTGGCGCAGCACCGCGTCGTACAAACGGCCCGAGAGCGGCAGCTTGTGCAGCAGTTCGGCCAGCGGTGCGTGCAGCAGTTTGTCGAGCTGGGCGAACAGCGCGGTGGTGTAGACCTCCAGCCGCAGGTTGTCTTCAGAGCCGGTGGCCAGCAGGTGCTGCGCCAGGCGCGCGCGCATGACCATGGCGGCTCGCACGGGCTGCAGGTCGTTGTCGGTTTCGCTGCCGGGCGCTTGTTCGAACAGCCAGCGACCGAGTTCGCGAAAGCCCAGCATCATGAGGGCGTGGCGCAGCGATCCGATTTCGTGGCGGCCACCATAAGCGGCCGAGTTCACCAGCAGCAGGATGCGGTAGACCAGCACCGGGTCTTGCCGCACGAGACGTTCCAGGCGTTCGAGCGAGCAGTCGTCGTTGATGGCCTGCAGGATCTGGCGGATCACGCGCGGGTCGCACGAGACGGGATGGTGGCGGTGAGCGAGCAACACGTCGGCGTCGGGCCAGCCGAGCAGGCCCCAGGCGCCGGCGTCGTCCAGCAGGTGGCGGGCCAGGGTCTGGGTCTGCACGCCCTGGTAAAGCTGCGCGGGCGGCAAGCCCTGGCTGCGCTGGTGCAGGCCGGGGGTGGATTGGGCCTGCAGGAGCTCGGTGGCCTCTTGCGGGCTGAGCTGCAGCAGGTTGCGCACATCGAACCCGACAGAGGGACCTTGCCGCAGCGTTTGCAGGTCGGTGCGACGGACCAGCCGGTGCCCGAGCCGGTTGGCCACCGACAGGGCGGCCAGGGTTTCGGGGGCTTCAAACGGCGCGGCGGGCACTTCCAGCCAGGTGTTGTGCACCGGGGCGCAAGACAGCGCCTGTTGCAGCAGCCGCGGGGAATCGATGGCGATGACGAGCACCGGCGCGCTTTCGGGCCAGTCGTCGCCCAGCGCCTGCATGAGGTGGGCGGCGTCGACTGCGGCGGCGTGGATGGGGTGCACACACAGGCGCACGGCGGCCAGCTGGCGCTCGCGGTTCCACACCGGCTCGTAGCCGAGGGCCAGGCTGTCCAGAACGGTATGGCTCAACATGGGGTTGCGTTCAATTGATCACCTGGAACAGGGACAGACGCTGCACCTGCGCGTACGACTTGAGCGCAGCCTCCAGGCCGAGCTGCTGGGCCTGGAAGTCCGAAATTCCCTTGACCATGTCGAGGTCCTCCAGGCGGGATTTTTCGGTCTTGAGGTCGACACTGCGGTCTTCCATCAAGGTGTCCAGCGAGTCGCCGCGGTTGAGCCATTCGCCCGCGCGACCACGGGCCAGCAACACGCGGTCGTGCCCGGCGTCGATTTCGGTGATGGTGCGCGCGAGCTCCTGGGTGCGGTGGGCGCCGTTGTTCGCGCCGGTGTAGCGCAGGGCCGCTATGGCGTCCTGCACCACGCTGAAGATGTCGGTGTTGGTGCTGGGCACCAGGTCGATCTGGTCGCCCGCGGCGGGTTGGCCATTCATCTGCAGCGACTGGCCGTCGAATTCGATGGTCATGCCGTTGGTGTACGGCACGCCGGTCTGGCCGGGCATGGGGTTGGCGGCGGGCGTGGTGACGTTGGTCACGGTGTATTGCATGGCCCCGGCCACCTGGGCAAAGTCGATGCGGTATTCGTCGCCGGTGAGCACGGTCGGGTTGGTGACTTCGCCCACGCTGGTGCTCACGCTGCCGGTGTTGCCGCCGTCCAGGCTGAGCGTGAAGTTGCCGTTGCCCTGGGGCACACGCATCCAGATGGCGTTGCCATCAAGCGCCTGCGGCAGCGAGGTGTTGCCGGCGGCGGCCTGGCCGCGCTGGCCGTTGAACTGAACGCCGTTGCCGCTGGGGTCGTAGAGGTCCACAAACGGGGTGGCCGAACCGCCCAGGCCACCAAAGAGCGTGCGCCCGGAGTTGTCCTTGAGGTTGGCCACGCCAATCATCTGTTCGCGCAAACCTTCGAGCTGGCGCGCAATGTCTTCGCGTTCGCTCGGCCCGTAGGTGGCGTTGCCCGCACCCACCAGCAGGTCGCGCACCTTCTGGATGAGTTCGCCCGATTCGGCCAGGCCGCTTTCGGCCTGCTGCAGGCTGCTGCGGGCAGTGTCGAGCGAACGCAGGTCGGCCTGCGTGCGCGAGAGGCGGTTCTGCGCGGTTTCGGCCAGCGTGGCAGCCACCGGGTCGTCGCTGGCCTTCTGCACGCGCTTGCCGGTGGCGATTTTTTCCTGCTGGGACGCCAGTTCGGCCTGGCGGCGCGCGAGCAGGCTCACGGTGTTGTCGTAGCTGTTGGCGGTGGCAATGCGCATGGGGAGCTCCAGTCAGGTCGGGTCGGCGCAGGGCTCAGCGGCCGACCGTGGCCAGCAGGCTGTCGAAGGTGCTTTGGGCAATCTGGAGAAACTTGGCCGAGGCCTGGTAGGCCTGCTGGTACTGCAGCAGGCGCGCGGCCTCTTCGTCCAGGTTCACGCCCGACACGTTGGTGCGCGCGGTCTCGGCCGAGGTGGCGATCTGCGCAGAGAACTCGGTGGCGAACTTCGCGCCCTGCACACGGGTGCCGACGTCGGAGAACAGGCTCACATAACCGTCGGCCAGGGCCACCCCTTCAAAGGTCGGGCGGTCGCGCAGGGCCAGCACGGCGGCGGCGTTGCCCGCGTTCTGCGCGATGGAGCCCGGAGGTGCCGGGTCGATGTTGAAGCTGTCGCCTGCGCCGGGGCTGCCGCGCAAGGTGAGGCTCCAGCCGTTGAGCACGATGGCCTCACCGGGTTTGAAGTTGTAGCTCGCGGGCGGGCCCACGTTGTCGGGCGGCGGGTTGCCCGGGCCCAGGCCGGTGGCGACATAGGTGCCGTCGGCCTGGAAGGTGATGCTCACCGGGTCGGTGAGGTTGGCCGAGTTGGACACGGCATACAGGCTCTCCACGCTCAGGCCACCGCCGTTGCTCACACCCGGTGTCACCATCACCGGGCTGGCCGCGGCCAGGCGGTCGGGCGAGCCGATGGCCACCTGCAGGTTGCGCGCGGCAGCCTCGAACGGCCGGATCAGGATGCGGTCGCCCACGGCGGCAGCGCCGGCGTCGATGTTGAACGTGAGACCGTCCTTGTTGAATGCGGTGGGCGGTACGGCAAACGAGGTGCTGTCGCCGTCGGACAAACGCACCACGCTCACGCTGCCAGCGGAGAAACGCATCTCGTAGTCCGACGCCATCAGGGCGGTGGGGTCGTTCACGCTGGCGCTCACCTGCGCGGTGCCGGTGTTGGCCGGGTTCGTCTTGCCCAGTGCCGCCGCCGGTGGAATGAAAAAGTCCTGGCCCGGGTTGCCTTGCAGGTCCACACCGAGCGCGTGCTGGTTGTTGACCGTGGTGGCCGAGGCCAGCGCCAGGCGGCCCAGCTGGTTCTGCACCGCGACGAGGTCCTTGGTCAGGAAGGTCATCAGACCCGACAGCTCACCGCCGCCCAGCGTGGCTTCCGACAACGGTGTGGCCACACCGCCCTGCACGAAAGACAAGGCGATGCGCGAGTTGTCGATGGGGTCGGGATTCACCGCGAGCCGGTTGGCGCTCTGACCCAGCACCAGCGGCTGGCTGCCGGCCACGAACACGCTCACCGAGCCGTCCTTGTTGGTCACCGGACTGGTCTGGATGTGTTTGCTGAGTTCGCCCAGCAACTGGTCGCGCTGGTCGAACAGGTCGTTGGGCGTGTGCGTGCTGCCGCTCGATTCGATGATCTTCTGGTTCACCTTGGCCAGGTCTTGCGCGAGACCGTTGACCACGTCGACCGAACCCTTCACCTGCTGCTGCGTGCTGAGCGCCAGTGCGTCGAGCTGGCTGGCGGTGTTGCGCAGGCGGCTGGCAAATTCTTCGCCCTTGGCGATCACCACCACGCGGGCGGTGAGGTTGCTGGGCGACGAAGAAACGTCGGCCCAGGCGTTGAGGGTGTCGTTGAGCGCGGCGCCGAGGCCGGTGGTGCCGAGCGGAAACGCGCCTTCCAGCGCTTGCAGGCGCGAGTAACGCAGGGCGTCGGCCGCCGCCACGGAGCCCGCCATCTGCGCCTCGCGCGTGAGATAGGCGTTGTGCGAGCGTTCGACGGTGGCGATCTCCATGCCCTTGCCGAAGAAGCCATTGCCCATCTGCTGGTAGCCCGAGGTCTGCTGCAGCACGTTCTGGCGCGAATAGCCGGGCGTGTTGACGTTGGCAATGTTGTTGCCGATGACCTGCAGGGCCGCCAGGTTGGCGTTGAGGGCGCGGGCGCCGATGTTGAGTGCAGACATGGGTGGGTCCTCAGCCCTGAGCGCGTTGCAGGCTCAGCGTGGTGTTGATGGCGCGGCTGAGTTTGGCGGCGTACTGGGGGTCGGTGGCGTAGCCGGCTTTCTGCAGGCCGGCGGCAAAGCCCTGCACCGAACCGAGCTGGTCCATGACCTTGTCGTAGCGCGGGCTGTTGCCGATGAGGCTGGCGTAGTCGCGGAACGAATCGGCGTAAGAGTCGTAGGCGCGGAACTTCGCGGTGACCTTGCGCGGCTCGCCGTTGATGTATTCGGTGGTGGTGATCTCGGCGACCTTGCCCTTCCAGCCGCCGGTGGCCTTGATGCCGAAGAGGTTGTGCGACGGCGTGCCGTCGGCGTGGCGGATCTCGCTCCTGCCCCAGCCGGTCTCGTGGCCGGCCTGGCCGATCATGTAGCTGGCCGGAATGCCGGACTCGCGCGCCACGGCGGCGGCGGCCTGGCTGTGCTGCTCCACAAAGCCCGCCTGGCGCGGGCCGGCGCTGGCGCGGCCCACCGTGCTGACGTCGCTGGTGCCTGGCAGTGCATCGGTTGCACCCGCCTTCTCGGCTGCGTTGTTCTGCATCTGTTTGCCGAGCTGGCGCTCGATGGCTTCGGACAAACCTCCGGGCAGGCCCGAGAGCTGCACCGCAAACTGCTGGTCCAGCAGATCGGTGCCGAGGTCGCTGCCCTCGCCGTCCATGAGACCCGACTTCTGCGTGGCCTCGCGCATGCTCTTGATGAGCTCGCGCATGAACAGCGATTCAAACTGCTTGGCCGCCTCCTTGAGCGCGGCCTTGTCGTTGCCCTTGCCCGCGCCGTACCGAAGCGCGTTGAGCGCTGTGGGGTCGGCCGCGAGGCCGTTGCTGGACAGGGCGCTGGTCGGGTTCACGTCAGATCACCTCGAGCTCGGCGTTCATGGCACCGGAAGCCTTGATGGCCTGCAGGATGGCCAGCAGGTCTTGCGGCGTGGCGCCGAGCGAATTGAGTGCGCGCACCACGTCGGCGAGCTGCGGCGCGGTGTCGAGCTTGATCAGCGATCCCTTGTCCTGGCTGATCTGGATGTTGGCCTGCTCGGTCACCACGGTCTGGCCGCCGGTGGACAAGGCATTGGGCTGGCTGATCACCGGCGTGGAGCTGATGCTCACCGAGAGGTTGCCGTGCGACACGGCACAAGCGCCCAGGCTCACGGCCTGGTTCATCACGATGGAGCCGGTGCGCGAATTGATGATCACGCGGGCCATGGGGATGGCGGCGTCCAGGCGGATCTCTTCCACCTTGGCGAGAAAACCCACGCGGGCACCTGGATCTGCCGGCGCGCGCAGGCGCACCACCCGGCCGTCGACCGCGCTGGCCACACCGGCGCCCATGGTGCGGTTGATCGCGTCGGTCACACGGCTGGCGGTCTGGAAGTCGCTCGAATTCAAGCCCAGGTCGATGGTCTCGCCCAGCGCAAACGGCGTGGCCACGGCACGCTCCACCTGCGCGCCACCGGGCACTCGGCCGGCGCTCAGGTGGTTGATCTGCACCTTGCTGCCGCCGGCGGAAGCACCCGCGCCACCCACCAGCAGGTTGCCCTGGGCGAGTGCGTAGATTTCACCGTCGGCACCCTTGAGCGGCGTGGTGATCAGCGTGCCGCCGCGCAGCGATTTGGAATTGCCGATGGAGGACACCGTGACGTCGATGGTCTGACCGGGCTGGGCAAAGGCGGGCAGCTGTGCTGTGACCAGCACGGCTGCCACGTTCTTCAGCTGCATGTTGGAGCCCGGCGGCAGCGAAAGACCGAGCTGCTGCAGGTAGTTGTTCATGCTCTGCGCGGTGTAGGGCATCTGCGTGGTCTGGTCGCCCGTGCCGTCCAGGCCCACCACAAGGCCGTAGCCGGTGAGCTGGTTGCTGCGCACGCCCTGCACCGCCGCGATCTCCTTGATGCGGATCGACTGGGCGGCGGCGGGCCAGGCCATGGTGAGTGAAACCAGGGCCAGGGCCAACAAACGCAAGGGGGAGAGAGATGACTTCACCGCAAATTCCTCAGTGGGCAGAACGAGACCCATTGTGGTCAGAGGTCAGAAAGGGATAACGCTCAAAAAGAACCGTGCCAACCAGCCAATTGCCATCGCTTCACCCTGCGCGCCGCGTCCACGCGACTCCACGCGCACGTTGGCCATCTGGGTCGAGGCCACGGTGTTGCCCGATCGGATGTGACGCGGATCGACCGTGCCCGAGAAACGCAACACGTCCACGTTCTGGTTCACGCCGATCTGCTTCTCGCCCACGACCACCAGGTGGCCGTTGGGCAGGACTTCCTGCACCGTGGTGGTGATGGAGCCCGAGAAGTTGTTGTTGTTCTGGTTCTTGCCGTCGCCGGAGAAGCTGTTGTCCGACTGCGCGCCGATGTTGAGCTTGTCGAGCAGCGGGGTCTTGAGGAACGGGAAGGCCGAGACGCCGCCCGAGATCTCGCCGCTGCGGTCGATCGAGGCCGACGAGGTCTGGCTGGCGTTGAGCCGCTCGGTGATCTGCACCGTGAGCGTGTCGCCGGGCAGGCGCGCGCGTGGGTCTTCGAACGCAGGCCGGTAGTTGGCGGCGCGGAACAGGCTGCCGCTGGGTGCGGTGCTCGCCGTGTTCACCGGGTTGGCCGTGGGCGCCACCTGGGTGTAGGTCACGGGTTTGGCCGGCTCGAGGTCGACCCTGGTGCTCATGGTTTCGCAACCGGTGGCGAGCACGGCCAGGGTCAGCACACAGGCAAGACGGAACATGGTGGTTTCTCCGTTCAGGATCAGAGCTGGCTCAGGCGCTGCAGCATCTGGTCGGATGTCTGGATGGCCTTGGAATTCATCTCGTAGGCGCGCTGGGTCTGGATCATGGTCACCAGCTCCTGCACCACGTTGACGTTGGAGGTTTCCACAAAGCCCTGCATCACGGTGCCGGTGCCGGCGGTGCCGGGTGCGGCTGCGATCGGCGCGCCCGAGGCCAGGCTCTCGGTGTAGAGGTTCTGCCCCATGGGCTCCAGGCCGGCCGGGTTGATGAAGGTGGCCAGTTCGATGTTGCCCACCTGCTGCGGCGCAGGGTTGCCCGGCAGCTTGACGGTGACCACACCGTCGCTGGAAATGGTGATGCTCTGCGCTTCGGCGGGCACGGTGATGCCGGCGGTCAGCGGGTAACCGCTGGAGGTGACGATGCGGCCCTGCGCGTCGGGCTTGAAGCTGCCGTCGCGCGTGTAGCCGGTGGTGCCGTCGGGCAGCTCCACCTGGAAGAAGCCGTTGCCGTTGACCGCGATGTCCAGCGGGTTGTCCGACTGCTGCATGCTGCCCTGCGAGAAGTTGCGCGAGGTGGCCACGGTGCGCACACCCAGGCCCACTTGCAGGCCGGTGGGTAGCTCGGCCTGCTCGGCCGTATTGGCACCCACCTGGCGCAGGTTCTGGTACATCAGGTCTTCGAACACCGCCGTGGCGCGCTTGAAGCCGTTGGTGGACACGTTGGCCAGGTTGTTCGAAATCACGTCCAGCTGCATCTGCTGTGCCTGCATGCCGGTCTTGGAAATCATCAGCGAATTGATCATGGTGTGCTCCGCGAGGAAAAGGGGTTATCCATTCATGCTCAGCAACTGGCTGGCGGTCTTGTCGTTGGTTTCGCCGTTCTGCAGCATGCGCATCTGCACCTCGAACTGGCGGGCCACGGCGATCATTCCGACCATGGCCTCCATGGGATTCACGTTGGAGCCTTCGAGCGCACCGTCCTGCAGACGGGCCACGTCGCTGGCCGGCAGCGGGTCGCCCTGCGGGCCGCGGAACAGGCCGTCCTCGCTGCGGCGCAGCGGGTTGTCCGCGTCGGGCAGCACCATCTTGAGCTTGCCCACGTTCTGCGAGGGCTGGTTGCCCACACGCGTGCTCACCGTGCCGTCGCCGGCGATGTCCACGCGCGCGCCTTCGGGGATCACGATCGGGCCACCGTCGCCCAGCATGGGCAGGCCCTGGGCGTTGACCAGCGTGCCGTCCTGGTTGACTTCGAGCGCGCCGGCGCGGGTGTAGGCCTCGGTGCCGTCCAGCCCCTGCACCGCAAAGTAGGCGTTGTCGCGCGCGGCCACGTCGAGGTTGCGGCCGGTGGAGGTGATGGCGCCCGGCATGTCGGAATGGCCGGCCGTGGCTTCGAGGGCAAACACGCGGGTGCTGGCGCCGTCGCCACGCACGGGGACCGCGCGGAAGGTGGAGAGCTCGGCGCGAAAGCCCGGCGTGGACACATTGGCCAGGTTGTTGGCCAGCACCGATTGGCGATGCTGCGCGGCGTTGGCGCCGGTCATCGCGGTGTAGATCATGCGGTCCATGCGGGGCTCCTTCGTTCAGTTCAGGCGCCTGATCAGCGCATGTTGAGCAGCGTGCTCAACACCTGGTCTTGCGTCTTGATGGTCTGGGCGTTGGCCTGGTAGGCGCGCTGTGCGGTCATCATGTTCACCAGCTCGGCGGTTAGGTCGACGTTGGAGTCTTCCAGCGCACCCGAACGGATGCCGCCAAAGTTGCCGGAACCTGGTTCACCGCGCACCGGCTCGCCCGAGGCGAAAGTGGCCGACCAGTTGCCGCCGCTCGATGGCGACAGGCCTTGCGAGTTGCGGAAGTTCACCAGCGCCACCTGACCGGCTGCGCGCGTTTCGCCGTTGGAATAGCGGCCGGTGACGATGCCGGCTTCGTCGATGCTCAGGCCCACGAACTCGCCGGGGAAATAACCGTCCTGGTCGAGGTCGAACACCGCAAAGTCGGTGCCGAACTGGCTGGCTGCGCTGAGGTCGAGCGTCACCGGGAAGGTCACCGCGGGGTCGTTCGGCGAGGCCAGCGTGATGGTGGGTGGGGGCGTGATCGAAGCCGGGTTGATGGTGCCGTCCGCGTTGAAGTTCAGGTTCACGGGCGGGGCCAGCGGCGCGGGCGTGCCGCCGTTCACGCTGGCATACACCTCCCAGGTGTTGTTGGCCGTCTTGGTGAAGGCCAGCGCCACCGGCACTTCCATGCCTTGCGGGTCGTAGGCCACCACCGACGTGCCGTAGGTGGTGATCGGCGTGGGCGGCGTGACGCTGGCGGCCACGGGCGCGCGGGCGTCCAGGTTGAACTGGGCCACGATGGAGCTGGTCTGGCGCGCGGGGATCGGTGCGCTGGTGGGCAGCGACAGCGGCTGGCTGTCGAAGCTCAGGCGGTTGCCGTCATCGTCGGTGGGGTAGCCCATGAGCTGGCCGCCCTGCTGGTTGACGATGTTGCCGTCGCGGTCGAGCTTGAACATGCCGGCGCGGGTGTAGGCCTGGGTGCCGTTGGGCTGGGTGACTTCAAAGAAGCCGTTGCCGTTGATGGCCAGGTCCAGGTCGTTGCCCGTGACCGTGATGTTGCCTTGCGTGAACATCTGCGACACCGTGGCCACGGTCACGCCGATGCCCTTGTTGGCGCCGCCGGCGGCATTGACCGAGCTGGCGTAGAGCTCGGCGAACTCGGCGCGCGAGCTCTTCATGCCGACCGTGTTGGCGTTGGCGATGTTGTGGCCGATCACGTCGAGGTTGCGGCTGGCGCTGTTCAGACCGGAGAGTCCTTGCTGGAATGCCATGGTGATGTCCTTGGGGTGGGGAGTGAAGTTCAGGAAGAAGTGGTGCGCCGTCGGTTCACATGAACGCGAGCACGTCGTTGTAGGCGCGGGTGCTGCCGTCCTGCAGCAGCATGTAGATGGAGCCACCGGAGAAGCTCACCGAGTCGACCGACAGACGCTGCAGCGACACGGTGTCCACGCGTTCGTTGCCGCTGTAGGCGCGCACCTGGAAGCCCTTGACCGAGGCCGGGTCCACGCCCTCGGCGTCCCAGCTGAATCCGTGCAGACCACCATTGAGGGCGCCCATTTCGATGGTGTCGATGACCTCGCCATTGGTGCCCATGACATCCACCTTCACGTCGGTGGCCTTGCCGTCGAGCGAAAACGCCGCCTTGCCCTGGCCGTTCTTGAAAGCCAGCGACTCGCCGGGCAACAAAGCCTCGCGACCGATCAGCGAGGTGCCTTGCAGCGCCGTGGTGGACGAGAACTGCGCCGCCATGCCCTTGAGCGTGGCGTTGAGTTCCTGGATGCCGCTGACCGTGTTGATCTGCGCCATCTGGGTCGTCATCTGCGCGTTGTCCATCGGGTTCAGCGGGTCCTGGTTGTTGAGCTGCGCGACCAGGAGTTTGAGAAACCGGTCCTGCGAAGCCGCCGGGTCCATGTTGTTCTGGGCTGCGGTGCCGGTGGTGCTGCCCACGGTGTTGCCGAGGCTGGTGGTGTCGATGGGCTGGATGAACATGGGTCAGGTCCTGAAGTTCGACGGGCTCACTGGCCCATCTGGAGGGTCTTGAGCAGCAACGACTTGGCCGTGTTCATCACCTCGACGTTGTTCTGGTACGAGCGCGAGGCCGAGATCATGTTGACCATCTCTTCCACCGGGTTCACGTTGGAGTGGTTCACATAGCCTTCGGCGTCTGCGCTGGGGTGCGTGGGGTTGTGCACGCGCCGGCCCGGGTCCTGGCTTTCGACGATGTCCTTGACCTTCACACCCGCGTTGCCCGAACCACCCATGGGCACGGTCTGGAACTGGATGTGGCGCGCCTTGTAGGTCTGGCCGTCCGGCCCGGCCACTGCGTCCGCGTTGGCCAGGTTGCTGGCCACCACGTTGAGGCGCTGGGACTGCGCGCTGACCGCACTGCCCGACACGTTGAAGATGGAAAACATCGACATGATCGATTCCTTTCAGCTCATTGGCCTTGAATGGCGCTGAGCATGGTCTTGACGTGGGAATTGATGAAACGCAGCGTCGATTCGTAGCGCACGCTGTTGTCCACGAAGCTGGCGCGTTCGCGGTCGAGGTCGACCGAGTTGCCATCCTGGCTGGGCTGGGTCTGCACCGTGTAGGCCAGCCGGGGGTCTTGCGCGCTGGTGGTGCCGAGCACCATGTGGCCGGCGCTGGTCAGGCTCACATCGGCGCGGGCGGTGCCGCCCGAGACGTTCTTGAGCGCGGCGGCAAAGTCGAAATCGCGCGCCACGTAGCCAGGGGTGTCGGCATTGGCGATGTTGCTGGCAATGACCTGCTGGCGCTGTGAGCGCAGCAGCAGGGCGTTGGCATGGAAGTCCAGCCGGGCGGTCATCTGTTCAAGCATGTTCACCTCAGGGCACAGGTTGCGGGGCGGGTGAGCGGCCTTCCTCAGAGGGCGCGGACACCGGGGCGTTGGACGAATTATGGAAATCTTGAGGGTCTTCAATGGCCGGAACAAAGACCCCTTAGGCGGCCTTTTCCCGGCTTTCCCGCCAGCATCCGCGGCCTACAGTGCAGGCCATGCCCAAGCCCCTGTCCTCCTTGTTGTCACTCCTGAACGCCCGTCTGCTCGCCTGGGCAGCACTGGTCCTGTGCAGCGGGCAGACGCTGGCGAGCGACGCCGCCGCGCTGGAGAAGATGGCGCACGACTTCCTGACACCCGCCCTGGCCGAAGCACTCCCGAAAGACGGTGCCTCACCGCTGCGCGCCGAGGTGGTGATGGGCTCGCTGGACGCGCGCCTCAAGCTCGCGCCCTGCAACCGGGTCGAAGCCCACCTGCCCAAAGGCTCACGCCTGTGGGGCCGCAGCCGCATCGGTCTGCGCTGTGTCGACGGCCCCAGCCGCTGGAATGTGTTTGTGCCGGTCACGGTGAAAGCCTGGGGACCGGCCTGGGTGCTCAAGCGCGCGGTGTCCGCAGGCGACACCCTGGCTCAAGAAGACGCCGAAATCGCCGAAATCGATTGGGCTGAACAACGCTCCGGCGTGCTGGCCGTGCCCGAGCGCTGGGTGGGCCAACTCGCTGCGTTCCCCCTCACACCGGGCCTCGCGCTGCGCGAGAACATGGTGCGTGCGCCCCAGGCGTTCGCGCCGGGCGCCCAGGTTCGGGTGATTGGTGAAGGCGGCGGTTTCAGCATTTCCGCCACCGGCCGGTCACTCACAGCCGGCCTGGTGGGTGAAACCGCCCGCGTCAAACTGCCTGGTGGACGCGTGGTCACCGGCGTGGTGCGGGACGCGCAGACGGTTGAAATGGCGCTGTGAAAACCCCGTTGGGGGACCAGACGGTGGCAAATTCGTGACGAACGCCGCACCAGAATCACTAAAGTTCGTGAAACAGCAGCCGATACAGTCAGGACAAGGCCCTGACTTCGGGGTTTGGAGCGTGACATGAAAGTCGATTCATCACCGGATTCGTACATTGGTTCTGTGGCCGGCGGCCCCCAGAAGGCCACGGCGCCTGCGGCTGCCGAAGCCGGCGCTGCCGCCTCGGCGGCCAGCGCGGCCAACAAACCCCAGGCCGGCGTGACCGTGACCCTCTCGGCGTCGACCACCGAGGCCCGCGCGGTCTCCGGCGGCAGCGAGGTGTTCAACGCCGACAAGGTGGCCGCGATGAAGGAAGCGATTGCCAATGGCAGCTTCCAGGTCAACGCTGGCGCCATTGCCGACAAGATGCTGGCCAACGCCGCCGAAATGCTCGGCCCGCGCACCTGATTCCCAACCCACCACCCGGGCCCACCATGAGCAATCTCTCGACCAACTACCACCCCTGGATCGGCTCGTTGCAAGTGGAGCTTGACGCCCTGGAAGCCGCCCTGCTGCGCGGCGATGCGCCGGCTGTGGAGCTGGCCAGTGCGGCCATGCAGAAGGTGTTGATGCAAGCCCCGCCCGTCATTGCGCTGGGCGAGCCGGGCAGCGATCAACAGCAAGCCCTGCTGTCGGCGGCCGAGCGTTTCGCGCGGCTTCGCCAGGCCGTGCTGCGCGCCAATGCGCAGAGCCAGCGCGCCGTGACCAGCCTGCTGCCCCAGCATGCGATGCAACCCACCTACGGCCGCCAGGTTGGCGCGTCGTCCATGGGCGGCGCCGGCCGGGGTTACCTCTCGGCCTGATCCCTGTTCGCTCCAGCAAAAACCGGCCCTGGCCGGTTTTTTTGCGTCTGCGGCCTCATCACCGCCCGACGGAACAGCGGTTCATCCGCTGAGCGGCATTGCGGATCTGAATGCGATTCATTATTATTCGCCCAGATTCACGGAGCCGCCACACCATGATTGTTTGCATCTGCCGCCGCATCAGCGACAAGACGATTGCCCAATGCGCCCGCTCGGGCATGGGCTTTGACGACATCCAGCTCGAACTGGGTGTGGCCACGCAATGCGGCCAATGCGAAGGTTGCGCCCGGGCGCTGTGGTCGGAATGTTCGCCCCAGCAGTCGGTGGCGCACATCTCGCGCGACGTGACGACCCAACAGGCCATGAGCGCCTGAGGTCTTTCCTCTGCCCAACAAAAAACCGGCCTGGGCCGGTTTTTTGTTGTGGCTTGCAAGGCCTCAGCCTTTCTTCGCCCCGAAACGGTGTTCGATCTCGCCCACAATGCCGCGGCGGAACATGAGCACACACACCACAAAGGTGAAGCCCATGATGATGGACACCATGGAGCCCAGACCGGAGAGGTAGTTCTGCATGGTCACGATGATGGCCGCGCCCACGGAGGGGCCAAGGATGGTGCCCATGCCGCCGAGCAGCGTCATCAACACCACCTCACCCGACATCTGCCAGCCCACGTCGGTGAGTGTGGCGATGCCGAAGGCGATCGACTTGGTGGCTCCAGCGAGGCCGGCGATGGTGCCGGAGAGCACAAAGGCGACCAGCTTGTAGCGGTCGACGTTGTAGCCCAGCGAAAGCGCGCGGGGTTCGTTCTCACGCACCGACTTGAGCACCTGGCCGAACGGCGAATGGATGATGCGGTAGATGAGCGCAAACGCGGCGACGAAGATGGCCGCCACGAAGTAGTACATCACCGTGTCGTTGCCCAGATCGATCAGGCCGAACAGCTTGCCGCGCGGAATGCTCTGGATGCCGTCTTCAGCAAAGGTGAACGGCGCCTGCACACAGATGAAATAGATCATCTGCGCCAGCGCCAGCGTGACCATGGCGAAGTAGATGCCCTGGCGGCGCACCGCCAGCCAGCCGGTGACCAGACCGATGAAGGCCGCGCTCAGCGTGCCCGCCAGAATTGCCAGTTCGGGCGTGAGGCCCCAGACCTTGGCCGCGTGGCCGGCCACGTAGGCCGCGAAACCGAAGAACATGGCGTGGCCGAACGAAAGCAGGCCGGTGAACCCGATCAGCAGGTTGAACGCGGAGGCGAACAGCGCGAAGCACAGCACCTTCATCAGGAAGATGGGGTAGCCCACGAAGGGGGCGACCAGCAGTGCCAGGAACAGCACCAGATAAACGTTGCGGGTGGCTTTGGACATTATTTCTCCCGGCCGAACAGACCTGCCGGACGGATCATCAGAACGATGACCATGATGATGAAGACCACGGTCGAGGAGAGCTCTGCGTAGAACACCTTGGTGAGGCCTTCGATGAGACCGAGCGCCAGACCGGTGAGGATGGAGCCCAGGATGGAGCCCATGCCGCCGATCACGACCACGGCGAACACCACGATGATGATGTTGGAGCCCATCAGCGGGCTCACCTGGTAGATGGGCGCGGCCATCACCCCGGCCAGACCGGCCAGGCCGACACCGAACGCGTAGGTGAGTGTCACCATCAGCGGCACGTTGATGCCGAAGGCGCGCACCATGTTGGGGTTCTCGGTGCCGGCGCGCAAATAGGCGCCGAGCTTGGTCTTCTCGATCACGTACCAGGTGAACAGACACAGGAAGATGGAGACGAACACCACCCAGGCGCGGTACTTGGGCAGATACATGAAGCCCAGGTCGAACACGCCACGGAAGATCTCGGGCAGCTCGTAGGGCTGGCCGGACGAACCGTAGAACTCGCGGAAGGCACCTTCGAACACCAGCGCCAGACCGAAGGTGAGCAGCAGGCCGTAGAGGTGGTCGAGTTGCTGCAGGCGGCGCAGCATGGTCATCTCGATCAGCGCGCCGATGGCGCCCACCCCGATGGGTGCGAGCAACAGGGCGAACCAGTAGTTCACACCCGCGTAATTGAGCAGCATCCACGCAAAGAAGGCGCCCACCATGTAGAGGGCACCGTGCGCGAAGTTGACGATGTTGAGCATGCCGAAGATCACGGCCAGGCCCAGCGAGAGAATCGCGTAAAACGAGCCGTTGACCAGCCCCAGCATGAGTTGCCCCATGAAGGCTGCGGTCGGCACACCAAATATTTCAGTCATTGCAGTCCGGGGAAAAGGGGCGGGCCGTGAATCACGGCCCGCCCGGTCGGCTCAGTTCAACTCAGTCCAGATTCACTTCTTCACGCCGGGGCACTGGCTCTGGGCGATCGGCAGGAAGGCGTCCGTGCCTTTGACGGTGCCCTTGAGGTTGTAGTAGTCCCATGCGCCCTTCGACTCCGACGGCTTCTTCACCTGGAACAGGTACATGTCGTGCACCATGCGGCCGTCTTCGCGGATCACGCCGCCCTTGGCGAACATGTCGTTGATCGGCGTGGCCTTCATCTTGGCCATCACCGCCGCGGTGTCATCGGTGCCGGCGGCTTTCACAGCATTGAGGTAGTGCATGGTCGAGGAATAGACCGACGCATGGTTGGAGTTCGGCTTGCGGCCGTTCATGACCTTGCTGTACTTGTCGGCCCAGGCGCGGGTCTCGGGGTTCAGATCCCAGTACCAGGCTTCGGTGAGGTACAGGCCTTGCGCCGTGGGCAGGCCGATGGCGTGCACGTCGGTGATCAGCATCAGCAGCGCGGCCAGGCTCTGCTTCTTGGTCAGACCGAACTCGGCCGCGGCCTTGATGCTGCTCACGGTGTCGCCACCGGCGTTGGCCAGGCCCACCACCTTGGCGCCGGAGGTCTGCGCCTGCAGCAGGAAGGACGAGAAATCACCGGTGGACAGCGGGTGGCGCACGGCGCCCATCACCTTGCCGCCGGCGGCCTTCACCACGTCGCTGGTGTCTTTCTCCAGCGAGTGGCCGAACGCGTAGTCGGCGGTCAGGAAATACCAGCTGTCACCACCGTCCTTCACGATGGCCTTGCCCACCACGTTGGACAGGGCGATGGTGTCCATCAGGTAGTGAATGCCGGTGGCGGGCGCGCAGTCGGCGTTGGTCAGGCGGGCCGAAGCGGCGCCGGTGGTGATGGTGATCTTGTTCTTTTCCTTGCCGAGCGCCTGCACGGCCAGGGCCACGGCGGAGTTCAGGTTTTCCACCGAGATGTCCACGCCGTCGCGGTCGAACCAGCCCTGGGCCACGTTCTTGGCGATGTCGGGCTTGTTCTGGTGGTCGGCGCTGATCACCTCGATCGGCTTGCCGAACATGGTGCCGCCAAAGTCGGCCACGGCCATGCGGGCTGCGGCCACGGCGCCGGGGCCACCGTAGTCGGCGTAGAGGCCCGACATGTCGGTGAGCACGCCGATCTTCACCGCATCACCGGTGAGCTTGCCCTGCTGGGCCATGGCGAGCGATGCACCGCCGGCCAGCACGGTGGCAATGGCGGTGGTCACGGCGGTCGAAATCAGTTTGTGTTTCATGGTGGAAGTCTCCTCTTGGTGGAAGGGCGTCAGACGCCCAGATACTCATTGAGCATGTCGGACTTGCTCTCGAGCTCGTTCTTGTTGACCGTGGCCACGATCTGGCCGTGCTCGATCACGTAGTGGCGGTCGGCCAGCGGCGCGGCAAACCGGAAGTTCTGTTCAACCATGACGATGGTCAGCCCCTTGGCCTTGAGCGCACGGATCACGCGCCCCAGCGTCTGCACGATCACCGGCGCGAGGCCTTCGGTGATTTCGTCGAGCAACAGGATGCGTGCGCCCGAGCGCAGGATGCGCGCCATCGCCAGCATCTGCTGCTCACCGCCCGAGAGCCGCGTGCCCTGGCTGTGGCGGCGTTCCTTGAGGTTGGGAAACATCTCGTAGATGGCTTCCACGCTCATGCCGCCCTCGCCCACCTTGGGCGGCAGCATGAGGTTTTCCTCGCAGCTCAAGGTCGAAAAAATTCCGCGCTCTTCGGGGCAGTAGCCCAGGCCGAGACGGGCGATTTTGTTGGTCGGCATCTGGATGGTTTCCACGCCGTCGATCTGGATCGAGCCGGTGCGTTTGCCCACCAGGCCGAGGATGGACTTGACGGTGGTGGTGCGGCCCGCGCCGTTGCGCCCCAGCAGCGTGACCAGTTCACCTTCGCGGATCTCGAAGTTGATGCCGTGCAGCACATGCGATTCGCCGTACCAGGTGTGCAGGTCGGCGACCTTCAGCAGGACTTTGCTCATTTGGAAACCTCCGTGCTGCGCACTGCGGTGCGAGCTGGCTTGGGGCGGCCCGGCGCGGCGCTCATTCGATCTCCTCGACGGTGCCCACATAGGCTTCGAGCACGCGCGGATCTTTCGAGACCGTCTCGTACGGTCCTTCGGCCAGCACCGAGCCGCGCGCCAGCACCGTGATGGTGTCGGAGAGGTTGGCGATCACGTTCATGTTGTGCTCCACCATGAGCACGGTGCGGTTGGCCGCCACCTTGCGGATGAGTTCCACCACACGGCCCACGTCCTCGTGGCCCATACCCTGTGTGGGTTCGTCCAGCAGCATCAGTTCGGGGTCGAGCGCCAGCGTGGTGGCAATCTCCAGCGCGCGCTTGCGGCCGTAGGGCAGTTCAACGGTTTGTGTCTGCGCAAAGCTGCCCAGATCGACCTGCTCCAGCAGCGCCATGGCTTCGTCGTTGAGCGCGAACAGGCTGGACTCGGGCTTCCAGAAATGGTAGCTGGTGCCCAGCTTGCGCTGCAGACCGATGCGCACGTTTTCCAGCACGGTGAGGTGGGGAAACACCGCCGAGATCTGGAACGAGCGCACCATGCCCCTGCGCGCCACCTCGGCCGCCTTGCGGCTGGTGATGTCTTCACCCTTGTAGAAGATCTGGCCCGAGCTCGCAGGCAGGAACTTGGTCAGCAGGTTGAACATCGTCGTCTTGCCGGCGCCGTTGGGGCCGATCAGCGCGTGGATGGAGCCGCGCCTGACCTTGAGGTTGACCTTGTCAACCGCGACGAAACCCTTGAACTCGCGGGTCAGGTCCCGCGTTTCGAGAATGTATTCGGTGCTCATGAATGTCGATCTCCATCAAAAAACCCGCGGGCTGGGGGCTGGCGGGCCTGCTGGAAATCCGTGCTCCTGTGTCTTGCGTCGAAGGTGCCCTGCAGCACCCTTCCGCGTCTGTTTGCGTTGGCTCATTGTTAGCGAACTAACGAATTTCGCAACCTAGGGAATCCACCCCCTGTTGAGTCGCTTTCACGACAGCACACCCACACACCGGCGTGGGTGCGCATGGCCATCAGTTCACGCGTCCGATCTGTTTCACCACCTTGAGCATGGTGCTGGCGTCGTCCTTCACGAAACGGTCAAACTCGGGCGCGTCCTGGAACTGGAACGAGGTGCCGGCGGTGGTCATGACCTGGATGGTGCGTTCATCACGCGTGGCAGCGCGGGCGGCTTCGCGCAGCTTGGTCACCACGTCGGGCGGTGTGCCGGCCGGCACGAAGATGCCCGACCACTGCGAATAGCTGATCGGCACACCGAGTTCCTTGAAACTCGGCACGTCGGGCAGCAAGGCCAGGCGGCCTTCTCCCCAATGCGCCAGCGCCCGCATCTTGCCGGCCTTGATCTGGCCGGCCACGCTGGCCGGGCCGCTGGCCACGGCATCGATCTGCCCGCTGAGCAGACCCAGCAAGGCCGGGCCGGCGCCGGTGTAGGGCACGTGCAGCATGAAGGTGGACGTGGCCGACTTGAGCTGCTCCATCGGCACGTGCATGGTGCCGTAGTTGCCCGACGAACCGAAGGTGATGCGGCTGGGGTTGGCCCTGGCGTGGGCAATGAAATCGGCGTAGGTTTTCCAGGGGCTGTCGGCCCGCACCACCAGCACGGTCGGGTCGGCCGTGATGCGGGCGATCGGCAGCAGCTGGTTCAGCTCGAACATGGGCGCGCGGTTCAGGATCTTGTCGGCCTCGGGCAGCACCACCACCGACGACAACGCCATCAACATGGTGTAGCCGTCGGGCGCGGCCTTGGCCACTTGCGCCATGCCGATGCCACCACCCGCGCCACCCCGGTTCACCACCACCACGGTCTGGTTGAGGTGCTTGCCCATGGCCTCGGCCACCGGCCGGCCCACGGTGTCGGCCACGCCTCCGGGCGGGAACGGCACCACCATGGTGATGGGCTTGCTGGGATAGGCGTCTTGCGCCAGCGCAGCCACGGCGGCGGTAGCGGCCACGGCGGCCAGGCACAGGCTTCTGAGTTGTCGGTTCATGCGGTGGGTCTCCAGTTGTTTTGAGGGATTCAGACGAAGGCGTTCTGCAGGGTGCCGATGCCGTCGATCTCGATGCGCACCACGTCCCCCTTTTTCAGGAACACCGGTGGCTTCAGGCCCAGGCCCACACCGGCGGGTGTGCCGGTGGCGATCACGTCGCCGGGGTAAAGCGTGATGCCGCGCGAGATGGTTTCGATCAGCGTGGGGATGTCGAAGATCAGGTCTTCGGTGCGGCCATCCTGGCGCAGGCTGTCGTTGACCCAGCAGCGCACGCGCGTGTGCTGGCCGTCCAGCTCGTCGGCGGTGACGATCCACGGACCCATGGGACAGAAGGTGTCGAAGCTCTTGCCCATGTCCCACTGCTGGTGGCGCATCTGCACGTCGCGCGCGGTCACGTCGTTGACGATGGTGTAGCCGAACACGTGCTTCATCGCGTCTTCGCGCGTGATGTTCTTGCCACCCGTGCCGATGATCACAGCCAGCTCGGCTTCGTAGTCGATCTGTTCCGACACCGCCGCACCGGGCAACACCACATCGTCGCCGTTGGCGATCACACACTCGGGCACCTTGGTGAACACGATGGGCCAGGTGGCCGGGTTGGCGTTGTTGTCCTTGAACACCGAGGTCTGCAGCTCTTTAGCGTGTTCGTGGTAATTGCGACCCACGCACCACAGGTTGCGCCGGGGCAAGGGGAGCGGCGCCTCCAGGCGCACGGCGCTGAGGGGAATGGCCGCACCCGCCAGCGGCGGCAATGCCTCCCCCCGGGCGGCGGCCTCGATCAATGGGAGCGCTCCCTGGGCCGCCGCGCCGCTGATGCCGAACACGGTCACGCTCAGACCGTCGGCCGACACCTGGCCAACCCGCCGCTGACCTTCATGAACAAACGTAGCGATGCGCACACAGACTCCTTGAATAAATACCAATAAGTACCAATACATACCAGAATGGACCGATGTTAGACCAGACTCAGGCATGGCCACAGCGGGTTTTTACCGATGCGCATGGGCTCACTGCCCGATGGCGAAAATTGGTCTGCTTTGGTATATTTGGCGCCACCATGACCATCTCCACCTCGCTGCGCGAAACCATCCTGACCCAGCTGCGGGAAGGGCACTGGAAAAGCGGTGACCGCCTGCCCACCGAGCGCGAGCTGGCAGAGGGCTACCGCGTGAGCCGCACCACCGTGCGCCGGGCGCTCGCCGATTTGAAGCAGCAAGGCCTGATCGAGCAGACCGTGGGCAGCGGCACCTTTGTGGCGCAGCAGGCCAGCTCCAGCCTGGACCGCCAGATCCGTCAGGACTCCGCGCAGCACACCAGCCCGGCCGAGCTGATGGAAGCGCGCCTGGCGCTGGAGCCGGCCATCATCGACCTGGTGGTGCGCAACGCCACCGCCGCCGATTTCGCCCGCATGCTCGCCTGCTGCAGCAACGCCGAGAAAGCCGCCAGTCTGGAAGAGTTCGAGCACTGGGACGGCGAACTGCACGAAGCCATTGCCGACGCTGCGCACAACAGCTTTGTCTCCAGCGTGTTCAAGCTCATGAAACAGGTGCGCGCCCAGGGCGACTGGGGCCAGTTGAAAAAGAAGAGCGTCACGCCCGAGCGCCGTCTGGCCTACCAGCGCGAACACCGCCAGTTGGTGGACGCCCTGCGTGACCGGGACGCGGCACGCGCCAAGGCCGGCACGCTGGACCACCTGCTGCACGTGCGACACAACCTGCTCGGGCACTGAACGCCCGGGCTGGCGCAGGTGTAACGTCGCACCATGCCAGCCAACTACGCCCGCTACCTCATCGGCACCCAGCGCACCGCCGAGTCCAACCGCGAACTCGGCTTTGTGCTGGCCTTTGTGGCGGGTGCCATCAACGCCGGTGGTTTCCTCGCGGTGCAGCAGTACACCTCGCACGTCACCGGCATGGTGTCCTCGCTGGCCGACAACCTGGCGCTGGGCCAGCTCGGTCTGGTGGTCGACGCGGCCGTGGGCGTGCTCTCGTTCCTGCTCGGGGCCATGTGCTGCGCCATCATGGTGAACTTCGCGCGGCGCCGGCAACTCTCCAGCGAATACGCCCTGCCCCTGCTGCTGGAGGCCGCGCTCATCCTGTGCTTCGGCCTGCTGGGTGCGCAGCTGTCCACGTTCGAAGGTCTGTTGATCCCCTTCACCGTGGTGCTGTTGTGTTTCATCATGGGCCTGCAGAACGCCATCGCCACCAAGCTGTCCAGCGCGGTGATCCGCACCACCCACATGACGGGCATCGTGACCGACCTGGGCATCGAGCTGGGCAAGCTCGTGTACTGGAACGGCAAGGGCGACCACCCGCTGAAGGTGCGCGCCGACCGCAAACGCATGGCAGTGCTGGGCGGGCTGCTGGCGGCCTTCACCGTCGGCGGCGTGGCCGGTGCCTACGGTTTCAAGCAGGTGGGCTACGGCTTCACCGTGCCGCTGGCGCTGCTGCTGGCCGTGCTGGCGCTGGTGCCTGCGGTGGACGATCTGCTGCGCCCCCGAAAAGCCGGCGACTGACAAGGTTTTGCAACACGGGTCCAATCGGCGTCATGAAATACCTGCACACCATGGTCCGCGTGACCGACCTCGAAGCTTCCCTGAAGTTTTACCGCGACGCCCTCGGCCTGGAGGTCGTTCGCATCCGCGAGGTGCCCCAAGGCCGCTTCACGCTGGCCTTTCTGGCCGCCCCCGGCGACCACAGCGCGCAGATCGAACTCACGCACAACTGGGACCCCGAGAGCTACACCGGCGGACGCAACTTCGGCCACCTGGCCTATCTGGTGGACGACATCTACGCCACTTGCGAACGCCTGCAGGCCCACGGCGTGGCCATCCTGCGCCCACCGCGCGACGGCCACATGGCTTTTGTGCGTTCGCCCGACAACATCTCCATCGAGCTGCTGCAAAAAGGTGATGCCCTGCCCCCGGCCCAGCCCTGGGTGGACATGGCGAACAGCGGGAGTTGGTGAGGGCCGGCGCCAGTCCCACACTGGCCCAGCACAAGCCCTGCGCACTCAGCCCGGCGTGCGCCGCTGCCAGCTCAATTGGGGCAAGGCGATGCGGCACCTGGACGAACCGTTCCAGGCGACTTCAAGGCCCTCTTGCCGCAGCGCCTCGCAGACCAACTGCCCCGCGGCGACATGCTCCGTCTCCTTCGCTTCGCTGCGGCCAAGGTGGCCGAAGGCCAGCAACAGGCCCTCGTCGTCCAGGGCGTGGTCAATGTCCTGGCTCACGTAGAAGCAATAGCCGTGGTACCGGTCTTCCGGCACACCATCGGCACTCAGCGCTTCGATGACGGCTTCAAAGCCGTCATCCTGGGTATCACCCGTGCAATGCAGGGCGCAGATGCCCTGCTCGTGCAGGCGGGCAAAGGCGCGGTCGAGCTTGTCGCAATCGGTGGTCTCTGACCACGTGGCTTCGGTGCTTCGCTTTTTCGCAATGGTCGATGCAGCGAAGGCCTTGACCGCTGGGACGTCGAAGCCGTCGCCAGCGGCAACACCTTCGTCGATCAGCGCATCGATCTCGTCGGCCGGGTGGAAGCCATACCAGATCCAGTTTTCAACCTGCGCCGCCATGTCGTCGGTGGCCTCATCGGCTGCGCGGTGGGGGTTTTCGTCGATCGGGTGGTGTTGGGCGTCGGTCATGGTGCGGCGGTGTCGGGTTGGGCTGTCGATGCTAGCCACGCCCCTCCTATCGCACCAGCAGCCGTTGCCGTTCGCCAACGGCTACTGCCCCTGCGGTATTGCGTCCGCTTCAGTGCTCGCGCAGCTTCGAACGCAACCGCGCAATCGACTGGCTGTGCAGCTGGCAGATGCGCGATTCGGTCACGCCCAGCACCGCGGCAATTTCCTTCAGGTTCATGTCGTGCTCGTAGTACATCGACATGATCTGCTGCTCGCGCTCGGGCAGCACGTTGATGGCGGCCACCAGCGCGGTGCGCATGCGGTGGTCCTGCAGTTTGGCTGACGGGTCGGCTTCGCTGTCGCCCATGTGGCGGTCCAGAAAACCGTCGTCGTCGTCGTTGCCGCCGCTGATGTCTTCCAGGTACACCAGCTGGGTGCCGCGCACCTTGGCCAGCAGGTGCTGGTAGTCGGCCAGTTCCATGCCCAGCTCGGCGGCAATTTCGGACTCCTTGGGCACGCGTTGCAGCTTCTGCTGCAAGCGGCTCACGGCCTGTTCAATGTCTTTCTGGCTTTTGCGCGAACCGCGCGACATCCAGTCGCCTTCGCGCAGCTCGTCGATCATCGCGCCGCGGATGCGCTGGCTGGCGAAGGTCTCGAACTGCACGCCCTGCGTGGGCTCGAAGCGCGCGATGGCTTCGGTCAACCCGATCATGCCGACCTGGATCAGGTCGTCGAGTTCCACGCTGGGGGGCAGCTTGGCGATCATGTGGTGGGCCAGCCGGCGCACCAGCGGGCTGTATTTGCGCAGCTGGTCGTCGCGGTTGAGCGTGCCTTTGGCGGTGTACATCTTCAGCTCCAGAGGGGTTTCGTCGGGGCCACGCGGGCCAGGCCCTGATACCCATGCAGGCCGGCGTCGGCCATGGGGGTGATGGCGCTGACCTGGGCACGCTGGCCCCAGGTGTGGGCGGGCCAGCTCTCCAGCTTCAGGCCCAGGTGTTTGGCCGCGCAGTCGGTGACCGAGGCCACGAGCGGCTGCAGCGCTTGTGCACCGCCCGAGGCCAGCGGTGCCAGCACGGGCGCAAGGCCCGCGGCGTGCAGCAGCTTGACGGCGCCGTAGGCATCGATGCTGGCCTGCGGCTGGTCGATCACCGGCACCATGGCACGGGCGTTCAGACCAGGCAGCAGACTGGCCAGCCCGAAGGCGGGCGCGAACAGCAACACGATCACGCCCGGGGCGAACGGTGCCAGCAAGCGCGAAAGCGCCACCGATGCGCCCGCCACCTGCGCGGTTTCCTGCAAGGCCTGCAGGCCACGCGCGCCGGGCATCACCAGCCAGTCGGCCATGTCGTTGGGGTGTTCGAGGTGCCCGATGGAGGGGTCTTGCAGCGCGCGCAACAAGCCCAGGTGGCTGCCGCTCTCGCGCTGGAAGCTGGTGGACTCGTTGGCCGTGCCGTCCACGATGACGACCGAGCGCCCCTGGTTGGCCAGGCAGCCGGCCAGCATGTAGAGCCACTCGTGGCCGCGTGCGGGCTGGGCCGGGCTCGCCACCGGCAGCAGCGCAGGCCCGCCGCTGCGGCTCTCGCCGCGCAGACCGGCGGCCTGGTCAAAGCCGTGTTCAAACATGCGAAGCCCCCAGATTCACGCCGCGTGCGTTGGTCGGTGCGAAGTAGAAGCCCATGTCGGTGGCGACCGGGTCGTAGGCCGATTTGCCGGCGGTACCCATGGACATGCGCACCAGGGTCGAGGCGTCGGGGTTCTGCCAGTCCTCGGGCACGCGCTGGCCGTTGGCCACGCCGCGCAGCGTCACCTGGTGGCGGATCAGTGCGTCCAGCGCCGGGCCGAGCTTCACGGCCTCGTCCACCTTGGAAAGCACCACGCCGTGCAGCGTGCTGGCCTTGAACGAGGTCAGGGTCTCGTCCAGCGTGTCGCCGTGCGAGCCGGCGTTGAGCACCAGGGTCTTCTTGACCTTGGGCATGTCCAGCACGTCGAGCATGTCCTGGATGCGCTGGTCGCGCTGGCCGAGGCCGGCGGTGTCGATGATCACCAGGCGCTTGCCCGAAAGCAGGTTGAGCAGGTCTTTCAGCGCAGCGCGGTCGTGCGCCAGGTGGGCCACCACACCGAGCATGCGGCCGTAGGCGCGCAGCTGTTCGTAGCCCGAGACGCGGTAGGTGTCGAGCGTGATCATCCCCACGCTCGCAGCGCCGTACTGTTTGACGCACTGCGCGGCGAGCTTGGCGGCGGTGGTGGTCTTGCCCACACCGGTGGCGCCGATCAGCGAGACCACGCCGCCTTCGTCGCACAGGCCGGCGGTGGGCGAGCTCACCTTGAGGTTGCGGGTGATCACGTCCATGAGCCAGCGGAAGGCCTCGGGTGCACCAGCGTCCACCGGCACGCGGTCCAGCACGGCGCGGGCCATGGCGGGCGAGTAGCCGGCGCGGATCATTTTGAGCATGAGGTTGGACTGGATCGGGTTCTGCTTGGACGAACCGAGCCAGGCCAAGGTGTTGAAGCGCTCTTCGATCATGTCCTTGAGGGCGGAGAGTTCCACCGCCATGCGGGTGTCTTCGTTGCTCGCAAAGCGCACCGACGGCTGCGAGTCTTCCCAGGTGGGCTCTCCTTCGCGGGTGCGGATGGCGGGCTGACCCAGGCGGCTGCCGAAGGTGGCCTGCGCGGGCTGGTTGAAACGCTGTACCGGCACCACGATGGGCTCGGCAGCGGGCACCGGGGTGGGCGCAACCTGGACCGGCGCGGCGCGGCGAGGGGGCGGCGCCACGGCTTCTTCGGGCGCGGCGTCCTGCAGCGACTCGCGGCGCTTGCGCAGCATGCGTTCGCGCACGTATTCCTGGAACGACAGCGTGCTCATGGCCAGGGCTTCGGTGTCGCCTTCCACCGACTCGGGCTGGGCCTGCGTGGCCGTGGCCTTGGCGCGGGCAGCGAATGTGGTGGACGCTGCGGCAGGGCGGGTGGCGATCGGCGCCGGTGCGGCGTTGCTGTTGTTGGACAGGGGCGCCAGGCTTTCCTCGGCCGCGGCCATCACCTCAAAACCTTCGCTGGTGGAGCGGGTCGAAAGGATGACGGCGCTGTCACCAAAGGCCATGCGGGCCTTGGCCATGGCTTCGCGGGAGGTGGGGGCGGTAAAGCGCTGGATGTTCATGCGAGTTCTCCAAGAATCGGGCCGATGCGGATCAGGTGGGTTTCAGGAATTTCGCTGTGCGCCAGCACTTGCAGGCGCGGCGCGGCGCGGCGCAACAGGCGCGCCATGGCATTGCGGATGGCGTCGGGCACCAGCAGGCAGGCGGGCACGCCCTTCTCTTCCTGCTTGTTGGCGATGTCGGTGGCCGATTTGCTCAGCATGTCGGCCACGCCGGGGTCGAGTGCGCCGTTGGCCGAACCGCTGAGGGCCTGCATCAGCAGACGCTCGAGGCCGGGCTCGATGGCGATCACTTCGAGCTCTTTCACCGGGCCGTAGATCTGCTGCACGATGGCCGGGGCGAGCGCCATGCGCACACGGCGGGCCAGCTCTTGCGGGTCGGTGGTGGCGGTGGCGTGTTCGGCGATCGCTTCGATGATGGTGCGGATGTCGCGCACGTGCACCGACTCTTCCAGCAGCAGCTGCAGCACTTTCTGGAACGAAGCGACAGAGATCATCTTGGGCACGACTTCTTCGATCAATTTGGGGGCCAGCTTGGTGACGTGTTCAACCAGGTCCTGGGTCTCCGTCCGGCTCAGCAACTTGGCTGCCTGGACTTGCATCAAGTGTGAAAGATGCGTGGCCAGCACAGTCTCGGAATCAACCACGGTAAAACCGGCCATCTGCGCGTTTTCACGTTGCTTTTCTTCGATCCAGTGCGCGGGCAGGCCAAACGCCGGGTCGGTGGTCGGGGTGCCGATCAACGGGGTGCCCAGGCCACCGGGGTCGATGGCGAGGAACATGCCGGGGAACACCTCGCCCTCGCCCACCACCACACCACGCAGGGTGATGCGGTAGGCGCTGGGGCGCAGCTCCAGGTTGTCGCGCACGTGCACCGCGGGCGGCAGGAAACCCACCTCTTGTGCAAACTTCTTGCGCACACCCTTGATGCGGGTGAGCAGATCGCCCTGGCGGGTCTTGTCGACCATGGCGATCAGGCGGTAGCCCAGTTCGAGGCCGAGCAGGTCCACCGGCTGCAGGTCGTCCCATGTGGCTTCGCCGTCGCTCGGCGCGGCTGGCGCTTCGGGCTCGGCCACGGGGCGCGCGTCCACCCGGGTGCGCCACCAGGCGAGCGCGCCGAAGATCGCTGCAAAGCTCAGGAACACCGTGTGCGGCATGCCAGGCACGATGCCCAACAGGAACATGACCGCGGCCACGATGCCCATGACCTTGGCGGAGATGAACATCTGCTGCATCACCTGGCCACCGAGGTCTTCGTCCTTGCCCACGCGGGAGACCACCATGGCTGCGGCCACCGAGATCAGCAGCGACGGAATCTGCGCCACCAGCGCATCACCCACCGCCAGCAGCACATAGGTATCAGCCGCTTCACCCGCAGACAGTCCATGCTGCATCACCCCGATGGCGAAGCCACCCACGATGTTGATGATCAGGATCAGGATGCCGGCGATGGCGTCGCCCCGCACGAACTTGGACGCACCGTCCATGGAGCCGAAGAACTCGGCCTCGTCGCCCACTTCCTGGCGCCTCTTCTTGGCCTGTTTCTCGTCGATCAGGCCGGCGTTCAGGTCGGCGTCGATCGCCATCTGTTTGCCGGGCATGGCGTCCAGCGTGAAGCGGGCCGACACCTCGGCAATGCGCTCCGAGCCCTTGGTGATCACGATGAAGTTGATCACCACCAGGATCACGAACACGATGAAACCGACCACGAAGTTGCCACCGATCAAGAAGTGGCCAAAGGCCTCGATCACCGCGCCGGCCGCACCCGGGCCCGTGTGACCTTCGAGCAGCACCACACGGGTGGAGGCCACGTTGAGCGACAAACGCAGCAGCGTGGTGAGCAGCAGCACGGTGGGGAACACCGAGAAGTCCAGTGGGCGCCGCATGTAAGACGCCACCATCATCACCACCAGCGCGAGTGCGATGTTGAGCGTGAAGAAGGTGTCGAGCAACCAGGGCGGCAGCGGCAGCACCATCATCGACAGGATGGTGATCACCAGCATGGGCGCGGCCAGGCCACCGGCCCAGGCCGCGTTGCGGTTCATCCATTGCTGCAAGGGCGCGAGGGCGTTCATTCAGAGTCCTTGGTGGCGGATTTCTTGAAGTGCGGATCGAGTTCGGGCGGCACCACGGGGGTGGGCATCTCGCCGGGCATGACGCCCTGCCCCTTGAGCGCGGCCTTGAGCTGGTAAACGTAGGCGAGCACCTGGGCCACGGCGGTGTAGAGGGCCGAGGGCACTTCGCCGTCGAGCTCGGCATGGGCGTAAAGCGCACGCGCCAACATGGGCGACTGCAGCACCGGCACCTTGTGCGCCTTGGCCACGTCGCGGATCTTCATGGCGATGAGATCGGCGCCCTTGGCCACCACGCGCGGCGCGTTCATCGAGGTTTCGTCGTAGCGAATGGCCACGGCGTAGTGGGTGGGGTTCATCACCACCAGGTCGGCCTTGGGCACGGCACCCACGCTGTTGCGCTGCGCCATCTCGCGCTGGCGCGCCCGGCGCTGGGCCTTCACATGCGGGTCGCCTTCGGCTTCCTTGTGCTCCTGCTTCACCTCCTGGTGCGACATCTTGAGCCGCTCGCCGTGCAGGAACTTCTGCATCGGCACATCGATGAGTGCGAAGAAGCCCACCACCAGCAGCAGCAGGCCCACGCCGGTGACGGTCCAGGTGGCGAGTTGCCCGATGCCGGATTCCAGCGGCTGCATGACCAGGGTGGCGAACAGTTCGGCGTGTGCACTGATGAACTGCCAGGCCACCACGAACACCACCACGGTGACACCGAAGAGCTTGGCGGTGTCGACCAGCTGTTGTTTGGAGAACAGCCGACCAATGCCCTTGAGCGGGTTCAGCCGGCCGAGGTCGGGCACGAGGGGTTTGCTGCTGAGCGCGTATCCACCAGCGGCCACGGTGGCGGCAATGGCTGCGGCGAGCACGAGCACGCCCAGCGGCAGATACATCAGGAGACCTTGCGAGAAGCCGTCCACCAGACGTTGCAGCATCTGGCCGGGCTGCTGCAGCGATGCGTTGTCAAAGCGCAGCTGGCTTTGCAGTGCGGTGCGCAGTTTTTCGAAGCCGGTGGGTGCGAGCGCGAGCAAGATCAACGAACCGCCACCCAGCACCATGAGGTTGGACAGGTCCTTGGAATGCGGCACCTGACCGTCCGTGCGCGCCTTTTTCAGGCGTTGCGCGGTGGCGGGCAGGGTCTTGTCTTGGCTGGAGGAATCCATCGCAATGAGCTCATCGAAGTGATGAACCCATTCTGCGAGGCGGGCCGCAAAACTAAAGGCCAATAAAGCGGGGAGGAACCCCGCTTATCGAAACAGTTAAAAGCCCAGAGAGGCCAGCAGGTCGTCCACCTGCTGCTGGTCATTCACCACATCGGTGCGGCCTTCGCCGTCCACCACCGGACCGGCCAGTTCGTAGGCCTGGTCCTGGCCGGGCTGTCCCGACGGGGCCGACTGCAACAGCAGGCTGAGCAACTGCTCTTCGATCGTGCCGGCGAGCTGCACCACGCGGGCAATCACCTGGCCGGTGAGGTCGTGGAAATCCTGCGCCATCATGATGTCGGTCAGGCGCGCATCGGTCTGTTCGCTGGTCTTGATGATGTCGTTCGTCCACTCCATCAGCTCGGGCATGGCCTTGGCCAAGGCCGGCACGCGGGAAATGGTGTCGGCCAGCTGGCGGCCGCGCTCGGCGATCAGGCCTTGCTCGGTCTTGCCGAGTTCAACGTGGTTGAGCACCTTGTCGGCCGCTTCGCCGGTGAGGCGGGCGATGTAGGACAGGCGGCTTTGTGCGTCGGGCAACTGGTCGACCGTGCCCTTGAGCTTGTCGGTGTAGCCGAGCTCTTTCAGGGCGTCGTGCAACTGCCGCGTGATCGAGCCCAGCTTCTGGAACATCTGCGGAGCACCGGGGTTCGCTGCTTCATCGTGGTTCATGGCAGCGGTCCTTTAAATGCCGAGCTTCTTGAAGATGTTGGCCAGCTTGTCTTCCAGCGTCGCCTTGGTGAAAGGCTTGACGATGTAGCCGGCCGCGCCGCTCTGGGCTGCCAGCACGATGTCTTCCTTGCGGGCTTCGGCCGTGACCATGAGCACCGGCAGGTGCTTGAGCTTCTCGTCCTTCTTGATCTCGGCGAGCAGCTCGAATCCGTTCATGTTGGGCATGTTGATGTCGGACACCACGAAGTTGAACACCCCGTTGCGCAGCTTGGCCAGCGCGATGGCGCCGTCTTCGGCCTCGTCCGCGTCGGCGTGACCGATCTCCTTGAGCAGGTTGCGCACGATGCGGCGCATGGTGGAGAAGTCGTCAACGATCAGGAATTTCATCGGGGTGGACATGCGAGCCTCCGAGGGCAGATGGGAAGGTGGGGTGGAGACAGCGGCTTCTCAGCCACCGTTCCCTGTGGTTGTTTTCGTCACTTCGGCGGGAATCTGAAGTGCGGGCACGATCGATGTTTCAACATCCGTCGTGGCTGCGTCGGGCGTTGGTACGGGCAGCGACGTGGGCGCCATGCGGTCTTCGGCGGCCTGCGTCATCACCACGATGCTGATGCGCCGGTTGATCGGGTCGGTAGGGGCTTCGGGGCGCAGCAAACGGCTGGAGGCCAGGCCTTCCACGCGGCGCAACTTGTCATCGGGCAGACCGCCCGAGATCAGCTCGCGGCGCGAGGCGTTGGCCCGGTCGGCGGAGAGTTCCCAGTTGCTGTAGCCGCGCTCGCCGCTGCCGTAGGGCGTGGCGTCGGTGTGTCCAGCCAGGGCAATGCGGTTCTCCACATCACCCAACGCCTTGCCGATCTCGCGCAGGATGTCGCGCATGTAGGGCTTCACCAGCGAGCTGCCGGTGTCGAACATCGGGCGGTTTTGCTGATCCATGATCTGGATGTGCAGACCGTCGGTGGTTTTCTCCAGCTGGATCTGCGAGCCGTACTCGGACAACAGGGGATTGCTCTTGATGATCTCGGCGATTTTTTGTTCCAGCGCGTCCAGCCGTGCGGCCTCCTGGCGGGCCTTGGCTTCCTGCGCCATCTGTGCGCCCATGACCTTGGCGGCGCGCTCCTTGTCGCCGCTGTCCATCTGACCAAACGACTTGCTCAGGTCGCGCCCGCCGCCGGGCAGGATGCTGCTGCTGTTGCCGGTGCCCGGCCCACCCATGAGCGAGACCTTGACCGGCGACGCAAAGTAGCTCGCAATGCCGTCGAGCTCACCCTTGGCGGTGGAGCCCAGCAGCCACATGAGCAGAAAGAAAGCCATCATGGCCGTCACAAAGTCGGCATAGGCGATCTTCCACGCACCACCGTGAGCGGCGTGGCCGCTCTTCTTGATGCGCTTGATGATGATCGGTTGCAGTTTTTTGCCGTCAGCCATGCTGTGCTTTCCGCTGGGTTACTTCTTGCCTTTGACGTGGGCTTCGAGTTCGTTGAACGTCGGACGCACATCAGACAGCAGCACCTTGCGACCGAACTCGATGGCCGTGGCGGGTGCGTAGCCCTGCATGCTGGCCAGCAGCGTGGTCTTGATGCACTGGAATTCCTTGCTGCTCTCTTCCATCTTCTGGTCCATCAGGCCACCCAGCGGCTCGAACACGCCGTAGGCCAGCAAGATGCCCAGGAAAGTGCCCACCAGGGCGGTGGCGATCATGCCGCCAAGAATGGCGGGCGGCTGGCCCACCGAGCCCATGGTGTTGATCACACCCAGCACAGCAGCCACGATGCCGAAGGCCGGCAGGCCACCGGCCAGGCGGCCGATGGCGGCCACCGGTGCGTGGGCTTCCTGGTGGTGGGTTTCGATTTCGCTGTCCATCAGCGACTCGATCTCGTGCGCGTTGAGGTTGCCCGAGACCATCATGCGCAGGTAGTCGGTGATGAACTCGACCACGTGGTGGTCGGCGGCGATGGTGGGGTACTTCTTGAACACAGCCGATTCGTGCGGGTTCTCCACGTCCTGCTCGATGGCCATCAGGCCTTCCTTGCGCGCCTTCTGCAACAGGTCGTATTGCAGCGCCATGAGCTCCATGTAGCGCGCCTTGGTGTAGCGGCTGCCCTTGAAACAACCCCCAATCCCCTTGAGAGAAGCCTTCACCACCTTCATCTGGTTGTTGATGAGGAATGCGCCGATGGCTGCGCCCAGGATGGCCGTCATCTCGTACGGCAATGCCTTGAGCAGGATGTTGATGTTTCCGCCGTGCAGAAGAAACACCCCGAAGATGCAGAGCATCGAAAAAACAAAACCAACGATGACGAACATGTGTGTGGGCCTGAAAGAGGACGCAACACCGGGGTGGCGCGTGACTTTGGGGGGATGCCTTTTCTATCGACCAACTCTAGGTGCGATTGAAGGGACCCATAAACGCGAAATGGACCCGCATCGGGGTCCATTTCAAGTTTTGGGAAAGCTGTGATCAGTGCAAGCGGAGTCCACCTGAAGCGGCGCCTTTGCCGGCACGCGCCGGTGGCTGGCACAGGCCGCACACAAAGTGGCGGTTTTCATAGGGCTCGGTCACGAAGTTGCCACCGCAGCAGGTGCACTTGGTCAGCGTCAACATGCCGTTGTCCACAAACTTCACCAGGCGCCAGGCGCGGGTGACGGAGAGGATGGGCTCGATCGCGCTGGCCGTCATCTGGTCGTTGTACAGACGGAATGCCTTGATCACCGTGTCGATCTCTTCGAGTTCGCTGGTCTTGCTCAGGTACTCGTGGATGTTGAGGAACAGCGACGCGTGAATGTTGGGCTGCCACGTGAGGAACCAGTCGGTGGAGAAAGGCAACTGGCCTTTCGACGGGCTCTTGCCCGCCACTTCCTTGTACAGGCGCAGCAGACGCTCGTACGACAGGGAAGTTTCGTACTCCAGCACCTGCAGGCGCGCACCGAGCTGGATCAGGGCCACCGCACGTTCGATGTCGCGGGACTCGTTGAGGATGCTTTTGCCGACGGCCATGGTGTGCTCCTGGAGCGAGAGAGAAGAGAGATCTGTAACCGTGAGGTTCAGTGAGCGGCCATGGACTCGGCGAACTTGCCGGCCATCAAGATGCTGGCGTGCAGCTGCGTGGTGGTGGCGTTGTCCACCTTCTTCACGTTGTGGCTGGTCAGCAGGTTCCACACCAGGTCGTCGTCCACACGGAAGCGGCACAGCAGCATGTTGCTCGATGCGATCTTCAGCAGCTGCGCGGTGGACAGCATGCCCAGCAGGTCGGCGGCTTCTTCGGTCAGGCCGAGGCGGAACAGCGCTTCTGCACGGTCCTTGCGGATCAGGTTCTGAGCCAGCATCAGGTAGGTCAGGTTGGCTTCGCGGATTTCTGCCAGGAGTTGTTCGCTGTCCATGATGTGTTCCTTCGGTGTGGGGGTCTGGGTTGCTGGCGACTTGCTTACAACTCCTGACCCGATGTGTGTAATTGTGTCGAGCGGTAAACAAACTTGAATCGGTAAACGGCTGTACCGCGTGTCAGGTGTGCAGCACCTGCGTGTCATCCAAATTCCTACATCGTTGGTTCTCAAAACGGTCCTGCCTGTGCGGGCGCTGATCCGACCGTGAACAGCAAAGGAAGGAACAAGTGGCAAACGCTCCTTCTTTTCCGACGCTCGGTTTGCACCAAACCCTCAAGAATTCACAGCTATCACCGAAATCAACTCAACGAACTGCAAATGGGTTCGTCGTCCGGCCAGTGAAGGCGGCGAGTTTTGACGGTGGAGACCCGAAGGGGTCGACCAGCCATCGGTATCCAGCACACCCCCTGCAGAGCAGGACGCTGGCACCGGTCACGCGGGATCACTTTCAAAGTCCATTTACAGGAGTTAGTTATGACCACCATCAACACGAACACGATGTCGATGAACGCTCAGCGCAATCTGAGCACCTCGGCCGCCTCGTTGGCCACGTCCATGCAGCGCCTGTCTTCGGGCCTGCGCGTGAACAGCGCCAAAGACGATGCCGCCGGCCTCGCCATTTCCGAACGCATGAACACCCAGGTGCGGGGCCTGAACGTGGCCGCGCGCAACGCCAACGACGGCATCTCGCTGGCGCAAACCGCTGAAGGCGCGCTGGGCAAGGTCGGCGACATGCTGCAGCGCATGCGTGAGCTGGCCGTGCAGTCGGCCAACGCCTCGAACAACAGCAGCGACCGCAGCGCGCTGAACGCTGAAGTGCAGCAACTGCGCCAGGAAATCGACCGCGTGGCCAAGACCACCAGCTTCAACGGCACCAAGCTGCTCGACGGTTCGTTCGCCAACGCCACCTTCCAGGTCGGTGCCAACGCCGGTGAAGGCATCTCCATCGACAGCATCGTGAACTCGGACTCCGCATCGCTGGGTCAGACCGCGGTGCACGCCACACCCGCGATCATTCCGCCCGCCACGCCGGTGGCCCCTGCCGTGCTGCCCGCCATTCCTGCCGGCGGTGCCACGCCGCTGAGCATTGACGACGCTGGCGGCAACCCGATCAACCTCGGCCCTATCGGCGAAGCCACCACGCTCGCGCAACGCGCTGGCCAGGTGGTAGATGCGATCAACGCCAAGTCCACCGACACCGGCGTGTTTGCCCGACCCGTCTATACGGCAGGCGCAGTGACGGGCTATGAAGTTTTCTCCGACCGCGCCATCGTGGCCGCCGATTTCGGCAACTTCGCCGCGGGTACCACAGGTGCCGGCGTCAACACCGCCGCCGCAGCCGACTCGTTCGTTGAAGACATCAACGTCACGTCGTTCGGCGACTCCCAGCTCGCGCTGAAGGTGATCGACAACGCCATCAATGCCGTGAACAGCTCGCGCGCCGATCTCGGTGCACTGCAGAGCCGGTTCGAGAACGC
Organism: Hydrogenophaga sp.; assembly: GCF_022844385.1. Classification (GTDB taxonomy): domain Bacteria; phylum Pseudomonadota; class Gammaproteobacteria; order Burkholderiales; family Burkholderiaceae_C; genus Hydrogenophaga. The sequence continues at coordinate 37,196 of NZ_JALHLX010000020.1, forward strand.
CGTGGCCAACATCCAGATCACCGGCGAGAACATTTCTGCTGCGCGCGGCCGGATCATCGACGCCGATTTCGCCAAGGAAACCTCCAACCTCTCGCGCGCCCAGATCCTGCAGCAGGCCGGCACCGCCATGGTGGCGCAGGCCAACCAGGTGCCACAGGGGGTGCTCTCACTGCTGCGCTCCTGATCGAGCGCGCACATCCGCATGCGCCGTGTCTTCACACGCGGCCATTGCGGGATGCACAGACCGCATGCGGCTCGCGTGTGGTGCGTACATCCCGGACAGGAAAGACCATGACACATCGCTCGCCCATCCACACGCTGCCGCGCACCGACGGCGGAGAGATCTGACATGCCCATCACTTCCACGGGTCTCGCCAGCGGCGTCGACATCCAGAGCATCGTCTCGCAGTTGGTGGCGCTCGAACGCGCACCGCTGGCGCCCTTGCAGACGCAGGCCAACAAATTCCAGAGCAAGATTTCTGTCTTCGGCACCCTGAGCTCGATGATGAATTCACTGGGCGAACTGGGTACCAAACTCGCCGATCCCAACGCCTTCAAAGCCGTCAAAGGCAGTTCGTCAGCCAGCGACGCAGTGGGCATTACCGTGGCCACCGGCACCGCGCCCACGGCGATGGCGGTCGAAGTTCAGCAGTTGGCCAAGGCACAGTCCACGGCCACGCTGGCGGTGCCGAAAGACACCGCCATGGGCGAAGGCAGCCTCAAGATCACGCTGGGCGACTGGAGCACGGGCACGTTTGCCGCGGGCAGCGCACCTGCCGTGGACATCGGAATAGGCCCCGGCGAGGACACCCTCACCCAGATCGCAGCCAAGATCAATGCGGCCGACGCCGGCGTCACCGCCACCGTGCTGCGCGATGCCTCGGGCGAGCGTTTGCTCATGCGCTCCAAGGACACCGGCGAAGCCCTGGGCTTCGAGATGCAGGCCACCGACAGCGACGGCGTCGACAACACCGGTCTCTCGCGCCTGGCGGTGCAAGGCGGCGTCGCATCGGGCGTGCAGATCACGCACGGCGCCAACGCCATGGCCACCATCAACGGCATCGACATCGAGTCCGCCAGCAACACTTACAAAGACGGTCTGCCCGGCATCACGCTGCAGTTCTCCAAAGTCACCACCGGGCCGGTGGAGATTGCCGTGAGCAACGACAAGGACGCGATGACCAAAACCATCCAATCGTTTGTGGATTCGTACAACGCCATCAACGACATGCTCACCAGCACCACTGGCTACAACCCCGACACCAAGGTGGCCGGATCGCTGCAGGGCGACAGCTCGGCCGTGGGCCTGCAAAACGCCCTGCGCGGCATGATGCGCTCGGCAACACCCGGCGGCGCATTCACCACGCTGGCCGACATCGGCATCGAAATCAAGTCGGGCGGCAAGATGAGCATCAACAGCGCCAAGCTGAGCACGGCGCTGGACAACCCGGTTGGCGTACAAAATCTCTTCAATGCCGACCACACCGATCCCACGGCACAAGGTTTCGGCGAAAAACTCAAGACCTTCGCGGACGGTTTTTCAGGCGCCAGCGGCACACTGACCACCCGCACCGAATCGATGCGCGCGGCCATCACCCGCAACACACGAGAACAAGACAACGTCATCGCACGCGCGGCCCGGGCCGAGGCGCGCTACCTCAGGCAATACAACGCCATGGACGCGATGGTGGGCCAGTTCAACTCACTCAACTCGTTCGTGACGCAGCAAATTGCCCAATGGAACAAGGCGTCTTCGTAAACAGGACGACGCTGCATCCCATCAGCCCTGGCGCTCTGCGACCAGGGCTTTTTTTCGTGTATGGGCCATTGGCGTGGCCGGGTGGGGTTGAAGTCCTCAAGTAATCGGAGAAGGCACCGAAATAGAAGACAACGAACTTCTCCATGGGTTCGTGGCCCGGGCAACCGGGCAGTTAGCCCAACCACCTCAACAGGAGTTAGTTATGACCACCATCAACACCAACGTCATGTCCATGACCGCCCAGCGCAACCTGGGCACCACCTCCAGCTCGCTGGCCACCTCCATGCAGCGCCTGTCTTCGGGCCTGCGCGTCAACAGCGCCAAAGACGACGCCGCTGGCCTCGCCATCTCCGAGCGCATGAACGCCCAAGTGCGTGGCTTGAACGTGGCCGCCCGCAACGCCAACGACGGCATCTCGCTGGCGCAGACCGCTGAAGGCGCACTCGGCAAGGTCGGCGACATGCTGCAGCGCATGCGCGAACTGGCCGTGCAGTCGGCCAACGCCTCGAACAACACCAGCGACCGCACCGCCCTGCAGGCCGAAGTGACCCAGCTGCGTTCGGAAATCGACCGCGTTGCAAAAACGACCTCGTTCAACGGCACCAAGCTGCTCGACGGCTCGTTCGCCAACGCCACCTTCCAGGTCGGCGCCAACGCCGGTGAAGGCATCGCCATCGATTCGATCGTCAGCGCCAAATCCACCGCCCTGGGTCAACTGAGCGCCACCGAGCATTTTGTGGCGACGGTCGCAGCGCCCACGTTGGCGACCATGCCGGCCGATGGCGCCGCGATTCCTGCCGGCACGACCGGCTGGACCATTGCGGACGCGGCTGGCAACGCCGTTGCCCTGGGTGGCATCGGTGCCGCCACCACCGCCGCACAGCGCACCACGCAAGTGGTGGACGCGATCAACGCCAAATCCAGCGAGACCGGCGTCTTTGCCCGCGAAGCGTCTGGTGGTGGCTACGAAGTCTTTTCCAGTCGCGACCTGGTCGCCGCCAACTTCGGCGCCGCCTTCACCGCCACCACCACCGGTGATCCTGGCGACACCGCGCCTCCCGGCACGCTGGCCACCCTCTCCGGCATCAACGTCAACAGCTTCGGCGATGCCCAGCTGTCGCTGCAGGTGATCGACAAGGCCATCAACGCCATCAACAGCTCGCGCGCCGACCTCGGCGCCCTGCAGAGCCGTTTCGAGAACGCCGTGGCCAACATCCAGATCACCGGCGAGAACATCTCCGCAGCCCGGGGCCGAATCGTGGACGCCGACTTCGCCAAGGAAACCTCCAACCTGTCGCGCGCCCAGATCCTGCAGCAGGCCGGCACCGCCATGGTGGCCCAGGCCAACCAGGCACAACAGGGCGTCTTGTCCCTGCTGCGCTGATCGCGCACGCTCAAGGTATCGCCCCCGGGGCGGTTGCGCGGTAACCCCGTGCAACCGCCCTTTTCCATGATGAGCAGGCCAACACCCACCGTCTGCGCCAGGTGCGTTTCCCCCGCTGCCTTCAGTGCACACAAGCACAGTTCGTTAAAGGATGTAAAGCGTGCACTAACCCCTCCAAATGCTGCCGCTCATGCCTACAGTCCGCCCGCCCGCTGTCGATACAGATAGGTATCAGCTTTCAGGAAACCAAGCCATGTTCACCTCTGTCAACACCCGCGCAGCTTCCACCTACAAACGTGTGTCCGTCGACACCGGCGTGCAGACAGCCGACCCGCACCAGCTGGTCAGCCTGCTGTTTGACGCGTTGATCCAGAGCCTGAACCTGGCGCGCGGCGCCATGGAACGCAACGATGTGGCCAGCAAGGGCGCCGCCATCGGCAAGGCCATCCGGATCGTGGAAGAAGGCCTCAAGGCCGGCTTGAACCTGCAAGACGGCGGTGAACTCGCCGGCAACCTCAAGGGTCTGTACGAGTACAGCGTGCAGCGCCTCACCCTGGCCAACCTGCGCAACGACGTGGCGCCGATCGAAGAGGTGCTGAACCTCATTGAACCGCTGGCGGATTCCTGGAAACAGATCCGACCTGGCGCCCTGCAGGGAGCCTGACATGGAGCACAGTTTGTTGGACTACTACAAAGCCATTGAACGCACGAGCAGCCAGATGCTCGATGCGGCAAAGACGGAGAACTGGGACCAGGTGGTGCGCCTTGAAGGCGCCTGCGCGGTGCTGATTGCGCAACTGCGCTACAAGGCCAAAACCGATGCACTGGCACCGGAAGAGCGCAAGGAAAAGACGAAGATCATGCAGCGCATCCTGCGCACCGACGCAGAGATCCGCAACCTGGCCGAGCCCTGGTTGAACGATCTCTCACAACTCATCGACCGCAACCAACCGCAGCCGATGCACTGAACACAGGGGCTCAGACCCCCATGTTCATGATGTCTGTGTAGGCCTGGACCATGCGGTTGCGCACATGAAGGGTTGCCTGAAAGCCGACCTGCGACTTCTGCATCGCCAGCATGGTTTCTTCCAGGCTCACCTTGGGGTTGCCCAGTTGCACCTGGGTCTGCAGGCGCGACGCTTCGTTCTGCGCACTGCTCACACTCTTGAGGGCGTCCTTGAAGCTGGCGGCCATGCCACCTTCGGCACCGCCCACGCCACCGGGGCGCTTGAGCTGGGTTTGACCGATGCCCGTGAGGGCCTGGCTGGTCAGGGGGGAGATGCGCATGTCCATGGCGGAATCCTTCGACAAAAGTTGACGCCTTGATGCTAGGCGGCGGGCACGACCGACGCGGCGGGAATAGGGGCACAAAGCACGGCCTTTTCATGGATATGGCGCCGGGGGTGGGGCCGAATAATCGGTTGCAACGGGATGTAGCTTGTCCCGAAACCGACCGTCTACCCGAGCCCTGCACCCATGAGCACCACCCTGGCACCGATAGAACTCCAGCCCGCGAGCCGCAGCGCTTTCGGCGAAGGCCTCTCGCGCATGGACCAGGCCCAGAAGATCAAGCTG
>NZ_JALHLX010000021.1 GCF_022844385.1 Hydrogenophaga sp.
ACCCAGGGCGATGAGTGCGTCGAAGTCGTCGCGTTCGGCCATGGCTTGCAGGGCCACCGGAACTTCGAGTGCGCCAGGCACCTTGACGTGGGCGATGTTTTTCTCTTGCACACCGAGTGCCAGCAGCTCTGCCAGGCAGGCGGCATACAGCGAGTCGGTGATGGGTTCGTTGAAGCGGGCCTGAACGATCCCGATGCTGAGTTTCTTGCCGTCGAGCAAGTCAGCCGTGCCTTTGTCTGCGCCGAACATGTGCGGCTCCGTTTCTTCTTGAGGGGGTGAGTGGGTTCAGCCGTTGCGGCTGAGGTACCCGGTGATTTCCAGGCCGTAGCCGGTCATGCTGGGCATGCGGCGCGGGTTGCCCATGAGGCGCATCTTCTGCACGCCGCATTCGCGCAGGATCTGCGCGCCCACGCCGTAGGTGCGCAGGTCCATGCGGCCGCGTTCGGGCGCCTGGGCCGAGCGGGCCGTGCCTTCAAACTGCGCCAGAAGCTGGCCAGCGGTCTCGCCGCAGTTGAGCAGCACAGCGACACCGGCGCCGGCTTCGCTGATGTGGCGTAGGCTGGCTTCGAGGCTCCAGGAATGCATGGAGCGGCCGACTTCCAGCGCGTCCAGCACGGACAGCGGCTCGTGCACACGCACGTCCACGGATTGATCGGGGCTCCACTGGCCCTTGACCAGCGCCAGATGCAGTGCGCCACTGGGTTCGTCGCGGAAGGCGGTGGCGTTGAATTCGCCAAAGGCGGTGTTCAAAGGGCGCGTGCCGAGTTTGTGGACCAGGCTTTCGGTACGGCTGCGGTGCTCGATCAGGTCGGCGATGGTGCCGATTTTCAGACCGTGTTCGGCGGCGAACACCTGCAGGTCGGGCAGGCGGGCCATGGTGCCGTCGTCCTTCATGATTTCGCAGATCACGGCGCTGGGGCTGCAGCCGGCCATGGCGGCGAGATCACAACCGGCTTCGGTGTGGCCGGCACGCATGAGCACACCACCCTCAACCGCCTGCAGCGGGAAGATGTGGCCGGGTTGCACCAAGTCGGTGGCCACGGCGTTGGGCGCCACCGCCACCTGCACCGTGCGCGCGCGGTCGGCGGCTGAAATGCCGGTGGTCACGCCCTCTGCGGCTTCGATGGAGATGGTGAAAGCCGTGCCCATCTTGGTGCCGTTGCGCGGCACCATGGGAGGCAGTTGCAGGCGTTCGCAGCGCTCTTTGGTCAGCGTGAGGCAGATCAGGCCCCGGCCGAAGCGGGCCATGAAGTTGATGGCCTCTGGCGTTACGTGATCGGCGGCGAGCACCAGATCACCTTCATTTTCGCGGTCTTCTTCGTCCACCAGGATCACCATGCGACCGGCGCGCATGTCGGCCACGATGTCATCCACAGGGGAAATGGCCACCGGGGCCAGGGTTTCAGGCGCGTTCATGCGGATTCCTTGAGATTGATGTGGCCAGCGTTGAGCATGCGCTCGACGTAGCGCGCCACGGTGTCGATTTCCAGGTTGACCGGGCTTTCGCCGGTCAACTGGCCCAACGCAGTGTTCTGCACCGTGTGGGGAATGAGGTTGATGCTGAATTCGCAGCCATCGGCGCTGTCCTGGACCGAGTTCACGGTCAGGCTGACGCCGTTGATGGTGATGGACCCCTTGTAGGCGAGGTACTTGCCCAGCTCGGGCGGCGCGACCACGCGCAACTCCCAGCTTTCGCCGACCTGAGCGAAGTGGGTGACGCGCCCGACGCCGTCCACATGCCCGGAGACGATGTGTCCGCCCAGCCGGTCGTGCGCGCGCAGGGCTTTCTCCAAATTGATACGGTAGCCGGTCTGCGCCAACCCTGTGGTGCGGGCCAGCGATTCGGCGGAAATGTCGATGGTGAAGCGTTGCTGGGGCAGATCCAGCGAGGTCACGGTCATGCAGGCGCCGTTGAGCGCAATGCTGTCGCCCAAGCCGACGTCGTCAAGATACCCGGGGGGTGCCTCGATCGTGAGTCGCTTGCCATGGTCCAAAGAGCTGCCCAGGTCGTGGAGGGCGGCGATGCGCCCCACGCCGGTGATGATGCCGGTAAACATGCGGCTATTTTCGCAGGGTTTGAGTGGGCTCCGGGTTTCGCCTGTGCAACGACCCGGTGGATGGTCGCTGGTTTCGGTCAGGCATGCAGAAACGTGTCGCGCTCCACCCCGCGGGCTAGGATGCGCAGGTCGCCCCCTACCCGGTCGATGGACTGGAAGCGCAGCGCCAGACCGTCCTGTAGCCGCTCGATCGGCCCGAAGCTGGACAGACCGGCGCCCTGGCCCAGCCATCTGGGCGCGAGATAGACGAGAAACTCGTCCACCAAACCCTCGCGGAGAAACGATCCGTTGAGCTTGTGACCGGCTTCCAGGTGCAGCTCATTGACCTCGCGACGCGCCAGGTCGTGCAGCAATGCGGCCAGATGCACCTTTTGATGGGCGCCGGGCGCATGCACCAGCGTCGCCCCCAGCGCTTGCAGAGCAGCCTGCCGGTTGGGGTCCGTTTGAGCGTGGTAGATCAGGATCTGGCGCGGCTGGCCGTTGGCGGTGGGCTGGAACAGGCGCGCATCCGGTGGAGTCTGCAGCCGGCTGTCCACCAGCACCAGGTGCGGTTGGCGCGGGGTGTCGACCAAGCGCACGTCCAGCATGGGGTTGTCTTCCAGCACCGTGCCGATGCCGGTGAGCACCGCACAGGCCCGGGCGCGCCACGCATGACCATCGGCCCGCGCGGCTTCGCCAGTGATCCACTGGCTTACCCCGTTGTCAAGTGCGCTCGTGCCGTCCAGCGACGAAGCCACCTTCATGCGCACCCAGGGCGTGCCGCGGATCATGCGGCTGAAGAATCCGATGTTGAGTTCGCGCGAGGCCCGGGCGGCCTCGCTGTCGGGTGGCAGCAGTTCCACCTCGATGCCCGCCGCGCGCAAGCGTTCGATGCCCCGCCCGGCCACCAGGGGGTTGGGATCAAGGGTAGCGACCACCACCTTGCCCACCCGCGCCTGGATCAGTGCATCGCAGCACGGCGGCGTGCGCCCATGGTGGGAGCAGGGCTCGAGGGTGACGTGCACGGTGGACCCGGTCACATCTGTACCCGCAGCCTGGGCGGCTCGCAATGCCATGATTTCGGCGTGGGGGCCTCCGACTTGTTGTGTACGCCCCTCGAATACGAAGCCTTCAAGGGTGGTGATGCGGCAAGCGACGCGAGGATTGGGTTCAGACACTCCGGTGGAATTGGAGGCAATTCCGACCAAGGCAACTAGGGTGGCCATGGTTTCTGAGTTCGGGCAGTTGCGTGGGTTCATTGTTCAACCTCGGGAGAGGATCGGACCATGGGCGTCTGTGTCAAGCCATGGCCTGACGCAGCGGTCGGATGGCTCGAAAACACACAAAACCGTCCGTCTGAGTCAACAGGCCATCGGTCACATATGGAAACAGAATCCCTCGCTCCACCGATAGCATAAGTGAGCATGACCGTAAACCTAATCTATCGGTGGTGAGAAAAGAGTAGTTAATTTTTGTTAAAAATGAACAAGCAACTGGGTTTCACCCTCATTGAACTTCTCATCGTCACGACGGTGCTCGCCGTGCTGTTGGGGGTCGGGGTGCCCAGTTTCCGCGACACCATACAGTCCAACAGGATAGCCACTGTTTCGAACGATCTCATCGGGGCACTGCAGTTTGCGCGCAGCGAGTCGATCCGGCGCGGCGAGGACGTGACGTTTTGCTCAACCAATGATCAGGCCACATGCTCGGGCGCCTGGACCAATGGCTGGGTGGTCAGGAACGCCGCAGGGCCCCTCCGGGTGTGGCCTTCCACTCGGGAGGGCGTGGCCATTGCGGTCGGCGGAGCTGCAGTCTTCAATTCGCTGGGCGGCGCAGCAGCTGCGCGCTGTTTTCAGGTAGATCTGGGAACCTATCAACGAAGCGTGACGGTTGGGGCCGGCGGGCGAGTGGGTAGCGCGGTTGCGGCCTGTCCTTGAAGAATACTTGCTGGGAAGTACCACTGTGAAGAGATCCATGCAACCCAACACCCTGTCCCGCCGACAGTCCGGGGTCAGCCTGATCGAGATATTGGTGTCCGTGCTACTCCTCACGTTCGGCATCGTGGGGCTGGCGGGTTTGCAGTTCAGCGGCACCAAGTTCAACCACAGTGCCTATCTCCGTTCCCAAGGCACCAGTCTGGCTTACGACGTAGCCGACCGGATGCGGGCGAACCTTTCCGGCGCGTATCTGACCGATTTCGCCGACACATTTGTTGTGGCAAATGGGCCTGCCTGTGGTGAGGTGCTGGGGGCCGCTACGGCTGTTCGTGATGTCAATCAATGGAAAAGTTGTCTCGAGGCCGTTCTGCCCGTGGGCAGAGGGCGGGTGTCTCGGCTGGCCGGCAGTGCCAACTACGTGGACCAGTGCGGCGTCACCCACACAGGAACGGGTGGTCGGGACCTGTTTGTGATCGAGGTAACTTGGAGCAACGTCCGTCTGCAAGACGAAAACAACGCGGAATGCGTGGTTGTGCGAACGGAAGTGAGCCCACTATGACAAACACTGGTGCATTAATGAATTCAAGGGTTTGCCAGAAGGGTCTGTCCTTGGTCGAGCTGATGATCAGCCTTGCCCTGGGCCTGCTCATCGTGCTGGCTGTGACCTATGTGTTTGCGGGCAGCCGGACCAATTATCGGCACCAGGAAGCCTTTTCCGCAGTGCAGGAGTCGGGCAGGATCGCGTTGGAGGTGCTCACGCGGGATGTGCGCATGGCTGGCTATCCAGGGTGTGGAAATCTGACATTCCTTCAACACCTCTCCCCAATATTTTCGAACGACGTGGCGATTGCCGGTACCGCCAATGCGGTTGCTACCTTTCCCGATGCCATCACGGTCACGCGCGGCAGTTCGAATCTCACATCCGTGGTCAGCATGCCTTCGATCAGTCAGGTTCAACTCGTCGGCGTTGGTGCGCTCGGCACTGTTGCAGTGGGAGACCAGTTGTTGGTCACGGACTGTGCGTACACCGAGGTGTTTCAGGTCGCTGGCGTGGCGGGCAACACGCTGACCTCGCTTGCGCCTTTGAGCCGTCAATACGGCGCCGGCTCGCTCGTGATGCGCTTGGAAACGGTGGCCTACACGGTCGTGGGCAACGAGTTGCGACGCAACGGTCAGGCGATCGCGGCGGGAGTCACCAATATGAAGATCTTCTACGGTGTGGACACCGATGCAGACCGTTCAGCCAATAACTATCTGACAGATCCGGGGGCATTGGTGCCAGTGGGCTGGCCCAGCGTTGTGTCGGTCAGGGTGAACCTCACAGTGACCGAGAGGGACGTCACCATGCCGTTTGCCACCACGATCGCCCTGCGCAACCGCGCACCTTGAAGTCTCATGAACAGCGAGTCATCCATGGCAAGAGTCAATCATCCCATCCATTCCAGGCAGCAGCAGGGTGCGGCGCTGGTTGTGGGACTCATCATCCTTGTCGTGTTGACGCTGATAGGCGTCCAGGCCATGCGAACCAATATCGTGCAGGAGCGCATGGCGGGCAACATGCGCGAGCGCAACATCGCCTTTCAGGCGGCCGAGGCAGCCCTTCGTGTGGGCGAAGCAACGGGCCCCTTTGCAACGAACAACGTGGCACTGGCCGATCCTCAAAACTGGGATGGTTCTGGCAGCAACGGCAATATCGCGAACTTTGACGCGGATGTGGCAGCCGCACCCGTCTACCAAGTGGGTCCACCACAGTACGTGCGCGTGGGACTGACCTTGCCGCCGGAGTTTCGCTATATCTATCCCGTGACGGCACGCGGAGTGGGTGGCCAGCCGACCAGTGTGGTGCTGGTGCAGTCCGCGTTTGAGCCGAGCAATTGATCAGTAACTTCTGGTCTGCCCGATACCGGGACTTGACCAGCAACAGGAGAGGCGTCGTGCACAAAACAAGATTCGTCAACGACCAAAGGAAGACTTTTGTCGCCTTGCTGTTCTCGGCGCTGACGCTGTCAGGTGCAGGTATGGCGACAGCGCAGGTGAACATCGCCAGGACTCCGTTGTTCCTGACTTCCACGGCGGATCCGAACGTGATGTTCATTCTGGATGACTCGGGATCCATGCACTGGGAGGTGACGCCGGACGACTACGTGCTGCCGTACTTCACGTTCAGGAGGATCGCGGGCCTCTATGGCGGCGGTGACTACCTCAACTATGTCGCTTCAGTGCGTTATGACGCCACCAATCTCGATGAGAGGGCCACTGCGCGCGCATTGCGATCGTTCACGGTCAACAAGTCCTATTACGACCCATCGATCACTTACCGGCCCTGGGTGAGGGCCGACGGCACTTTGTATGCCAATGCCAGTCCCACTGCCGCGCCCCACCATCCTATTCGAACCGGCTTGGGTACCCGCAACCTGACCGTGAACAACACGGAGTCGGCAATCTGGTTGCACCGAGATACCACCGGGGGCGCCTTTTGCTCGATCAGCTGCACCGAAAACTCCCTGACCCACTACCCCGCTGTGTATTTCCGCCACAACGGCGGCGCGCTGTGGGATGGCAACAACTACACCCGGGTCAACATCATCTCGACCACGGCCACCTACTCGGGCGATGGGCGCGCCAACCGAAGCGACTGCACCGCAGGCGTGTGCACCTATGCCCAGGAAATTCAGAACTTCGCCAACTGGTACACCTACTACCGTTCTCGAATGCTGGCGTCGCAGGCCTCCATCGGGCGAGCATTCTCCACCCAGCCACCCGAAATGCGCGTGGGGTTTGGCGCCATCAACAGAGGCTCCACCACGGTGGACAATGTGGCCACTTCCACCATCATCCGGGGGGTCAGGCCCTTCAACGGCGCCAATCGGACCAACTTCTACACGGAGTTGTACGAAGGTGTTTGGGCGCCTGCCAGTACGCCGCTGCGCAAAGCCCTGAACGATGCAGGCCAGTATTTCAGCCGCGCGGACAACCGGGGGCCTTGGGGCGCCGTGCCTGGAACGGACAACACCACGGCCCATCTGACGTGCCGCCAGAGCTATTCGATTTTGATGACCGATGGCTATTGGACCGAAGGCGAAGCCAATCAAGCGAGCACCGCCGGCGCGCGCGAAAACGTGGACGGCACCGCCGGCGCGAACGTCACAGGGCCAGGTGGTCAGACGTACACCTATGCCCCCGCTACGCCCTTTACCGATGCCCATTCCAACACGCTAGCCGACGCTGCCATGTACTACTGGAGCCGCGATCTGCGCCCAACGCTGGACAACCGGGTGCCCACATCGGAGGCCAACCCGGCCTTCTGGCAGCACATGGTCACGTATGGCGTGGGTCTGGGTGTCACTGGTTCCGTCAATCCGAGCACGGCCTTCGGTGCCATTGGTGCCTCTCCTCCTGTGACGGTGACCTGGCCGGCGCCCACGAGCTCTAACTCGGCCAAACTCGATGACCTTTTGCATGCGGCGGTGAACAGCCGGGGCGGGTTCTTTTCTGCTGCTGACCCGGAAACCTTTGCGACCGAACTCTCCGGCGTGTTGCAGAGCATTGTGGCGCGTGTGGCCGCTTCGGGCACGGCCGCTGCCACCAGTTCTGCGGTGCTACAAACGGACACGCTGCTCTACACCGCGAGCTTTCGAAGCACCGACTGGTCGGGGACTGTGGTCGCGCGCGAGGTGAACCGCGCCGATGGAGCGGCTGGGGCGGTGAGGTGGAATGCGGAGCAAATCCTGAGCGCCAGAGCACCGTCAAACAGGCAGATATTCACCTCGTGGGAGGACGGGACCACGAAGGTCGCGCTGGACTTTTCGAATCTGAGCCCGGCGCAGCAGGCCGCGCTCAACATCAATCCCACTGGTGCAGCCGTAACCGCCGCAACAGGTGCGAATCGGGTGGCCTGGTTGCGTGGTACCGAACATGCGGGCCTGCGCAGTCGCCTGGTCGATACCACCTACAGGCGCATTGGTGACTTGGTGAGTTCCGACCCCCAGTTCATGTTCAAGAGGGATTTTGGCAACTCCTTGTTGGGCGGCGCCGAAGGTTCTTCCTACGTGATTTTCCGAAACTCGGCGGCTTACAGGAGCCGTCCCGACGTGCTGTTCGTGGGATCCAACGGCGGCATGTTGCATGCGTTCCACGCGGGCACACCGTTCGTGAACGACCCGCTGGCATCGCCGCCTGCGACCATGCTGCACCCGGATGCAGGAAAAGAACTGTTTGCGTATGTCCCCAGCGAGGTGCTCTTGCCGGGCACGAGCGGAACCCACGCTCAGATCAATGAATTCATGCGCCCAGATTATTCGCGGCGTCCATATGTTGACGGGTCACCCGCACAGGCCGACGCGTATTTGGGCGGTGTGTGGAAATCGGTGCTGGTCGGCAGCATGGGTGCCGGCGGGCGCACGGTGTTCGCACTGGACGTCACCGACCCGGAGAATTTCGACGCGAGCAGCGTGATGTGGGAGTTCAAATACGCTAATACCCCTTGTGTGGCCCATCCCACATTGGGCAGCACAGCCTGCAACCAGATTGGTTTCGGGGTGACCAAACCCAAGATCACCCGCATGCGCGATGGTCGCTGGGTGGTGGTGTTTGGCAACGGATACAACAGTGCCAGCCATACGGCCAAACTCTTTGTGGTGGACCTGCAGACGGGCCGCCTGGTTCATTTGCTGGACACCGGCGTCGGATCCGCTGGCACGCCGAACGGGTTGGCGGCGGTTGAAACGACGGACTGGCCTGCATCCGATCTCAGGGTGTCGAGGGCCTATGCCGGTGATTTGCGCGGCAACTTGTGGCGGTTCGACCTGACGGCGACACCTCCCTCAGTGAGCCGCCTCGCCTCTGCGACCGATGCATTGGGTAGCCCTCAACCCATCACTTCCCGGCCCAGCGTGGCCTTGGATCCGAGCAATCCGTCCAGAATCGTGATCCTTTTTGGCACGGGCAGCTTCTTCCGCATCGGCGACGACTCCATTGTCTCGCCTCAAGTCCAGACCATGTACGGCGTTTACGACGCGGTCACACCGGTGGTCAATACGGTCAGAGCTGATCTGCGCGCTCAGACCATCACCACCAACGCGTCCGCGGTCACGATAGGGACTGTGACCTATGCCGCAGGCACCCTCAGGTTCGTGACGGACAACGCCATTGTGCCGACAACCGACAGGGGTTGGCGCATCGACCTGCCCGCTTCCGGCGAGCGGGTCATCAGTGAGCCGACTTTCCCTTCGGGGCCGGTGCAAACCCGCGTCAGATTCACCACGCTGATCCCGAGCAGCGATCCTTGTGGCTCGGGCCGCTCGGGGTTCGTCATGGATTTCAACCTGCTGAGCGGTGCCCGCACCACCACGGCGGTGTTCGACCTTTCCGGGGATGGTGTGTTCAACGCGAGCGACTTGGTGGGTGGTATCTCGGTCAGCGGCATTGGTGGCACGAGCGGTGAAAGGCTTACGGTCATCCGCAAGGCCGACCGCTCACTCGACCACATGTACGGTGGCGATGGCAACAAAGTTGGCGATGGTGCCGGTGCTGGTGGGCCGGTGGGTCGGCAGTCCTGGCGGCAGTTGCGCTGACGCGCATTTTTCGAAAGTACGCTCATGAAGAACCTCTTTGCTTCGATTTTTGTGCCCTTACTGTTGTGGAGTCAGCAGGCCGTGGCGGCCGTGCCCTTGGAGAGACTGGAGATCACGGGAGTGTTGCAGCAGTGGAGAGCAGCCGCGAGCACCATCGTGGTGACGGGTAAGACCTACCAGATGGCGGATGACGTGCAGTTCATCGACGGGGCTGCGAAGCCGGTAAACCGATCGACACTGCGATCGGGTGCTCGCGTCATGTTGCTCGTTGCAGATGGAAAGGCGACCCACGTGGTGGTCAACCCCGCCGAGACCAGTCCGTTCGACCAACCAAAAAAGTAAGAAGCACAGCCATGAGCATGCGACATAACCGAGGCATGACCTTGATCGAGTTGATGATTGTGGTGGCCATCGTCGGCATACTCTCCGCCGTGGCCTACCCCTCTTACCAAGAGTATGTGCGCCGGGCAAACCGGGCGGATGCGCAAGCCGGGATGCTGGAATTGGCGCAATGGATGGAGCGGCGCTTCACAACCGCCAATCGTTACGCGCCCGCAGACGGAAACTTCACTGCCAGCTTGCCGTACACCCAGTCGCCCAGAACCGGCGGTGCACGCTACAACCTGACTGCCGTGGTGGGTGGGGCCGGTCAAACCTTCACCCTGACTGCGACTCCTGCGGGTGGGCAGGTAGGCGATCGCTGCGGTGTGATGACCATCAACCAACAAGGCGTGACAACTCCCGCAGTGGGCTGCTGGTAGCCCTCGCCTGGCTACCGGCTTCCTGCGCAGCCCCGCCTCGGGCTATCTTCCCCATCCCGCGTTAGGGGAGTTGACACTTTTTGAGTTCTTTTGGCTTACATTTGAGGCCTGTATAGAACGCAAGGGAGTGGGGCATGGCCATCGGGAAGGCGCGGACGCAATATTCGGCGGGCACAACGTTGATTGAATTGCTCGTTGTGGTGGGGCTTGCAGGCATTCTGCTGGCTCTAGGAGTGCCCTACTTCGGCGACCTCATGAATTCAACCAGATTGACTTCGTTGACCAACGAGCTGTTGGTCGAACTCAATCTGGCCCGATCTGAAGCAATCCGACGCGGGCAACGCATGGTGCTTTGCAAGGCTGCCAATGACGCGACGTGTGCCGGGTCAGGTGGTTGGGACCAAGGGTGGCTGTTGTTCGAAGACGCCAACAACAATGGTGCACGCGATGTCGGCGAACTCGTGGTTCGGTACCGTTCCGCCTTGCCAGCCGGATGGCAGATCACGGGCAACACCTTGGTCTCCAGCTATGTGTCCTACGATCCGTCGGGCACGACAAAACTGACGAATGGGGGCTTTCAGGCGGGGACCTTGACCATCTGCCCCGCGTCTGCATCGGCCCCACGCACGCAAGGCAAATCGTGCTCAACAGCATGGGCCGGCCTCGCACCCAGCAAGCCCAACTCAGTGAATGTGGCTGAGCTCCCGCAGCCTATCGGCGAACTTCGTCCACCAAAGCTCTGAATTCGTCGATGTCTTCAAAGCTGCGGTACACGCTCGCAAACCGGATATAGGCCACCTTGTCGAGTTTCTTCAGTTCGCGCATCACCATCTCGCCGAGACGGGCGGCCGGTACCTCCCGTACACCGAGGTTGAGCAGCTTTTCTTCGATGCGCTCGATGGCGGCGTCCACTTGTTCGGTGCTCACCGGGCGCTTGCGCAGCGCGAGGGCGAACGATGCGCGGAGTTTGCCCGGGATGTAGTCCACCCGGCGGCCGTCTTTCTTCACCACCGCCGGAAAGCTCACTTCGGGCCGCTCGTAGGTGGTGAAGCGCTTCTCGCAATGCCCGCACTGGCGCCGGCGGCGGATGAAATCCGCGTCTTCCGAGACGCGGGTCTCCACGACCTGGGTTTCAAGATGACCGCAGAAAGGGCATTTCATCGTGTGATGCCACCCTTTTGGAGTTACTTGTAGACAGGGAACCGTGCAGTCAAGGCATTGACCTTGGCGCGGACCGCTTCGATGTTGGCCGCATCGCGCGGGTTGTCCAGCACGTCGGCGATCAGGTGGGCGGTGGCGCGGGCTTCCTCATCCTTGAAGCCACGGGTGGTCATGGCGGGAGTGCCGATGCGCACGCCGCTGGTGACCATGGGCTTTTCCGGGTCGTTGGGAATCGCGTTTTTGTTGATGGTCATGTGCGCGCTGCCCAGCACCGCTTCGGCTTCCTTGCCGGTGATGCCTTTGGCGCGCAGGTCAACCAGCATCACGTGGCTTTCGGTCCGCCCGCTGACGATTCGAAGTCCACGCGAGGTGAGTGTTTCGGCCACGATGCGCGCATTTGTCAACACTTGCTGTTGATATGTCTTGAATTCGGGCGCCAGTGCTTCCTTGAACGCAACCGCCTTGGCCGCGATCACGTGCATCAGTGGGCCACCCTGCAAGCCGGGGAAGATCGCGCTGTTGATGGCCTTCTCATGCTGGGCCTTCATGAGGATGATGCCGCCGCGCGGGCCGCGCAGGCTTTTGTGGGTGGTGGAGGTGACCACGTCGGCGTGGGGCACTGGGTTGGGGTAGATGCCGGCGGCGATCAGGCCGGCATAGTGGGCCATGTCGACCAGGAAGATGGCGCCGACGTCTTTGGCCACCTTGGCGAAGCGCTCGAAGTCGATGCGCAGGCTGTAGGCCGAGGCGCCCGCGATGATCAGTTTGGGCTTGGTTTCATGGGCCTTGCGCTCCATGGCGTCGTAATCAATCTCTTCCTTGTCGTTGAGACCGTACGAGACGACGTTGAACCACTTGCCGCTCATGTTGAGGGCCATGCCGTGGGTGAGGTGGCCGCCTTCAGCCAGGCTCATGCCCATGATGGTGTCGCCGGGTTTGAGGAAGGCGAGGAACACGGCTTCATTGGCGGAGGCGCCGCAGTGCGGCTGCACGTTGGCAGCGTCTGCGCCAAAGATCTGCTTCACGCGGTCGATGGCCAGCTGTTCGGCGATGTCGACGAACTCGCAGCCGCCGTAATAGCGCTTGCCGGGATAGCCTTCGGCGTACTTGTTGGTGAGCTGGGTGCCTTGGGCGGCCATCACCGCGGGCGATGCGTAGTTTTCGCTGGCAATCAGCTCGATGTGGTGTTCCTGGCGCGTGTTTTCAGCCTGGATGGCTGCAAACAGCTCGGGATCGGTTTGCTCGATGAGAATGTTGCGGTCGAACATGGCAGTCCTTCTAGAGGTGAATCCTTGCGCATTGACAAGGGCTGCCCAGGCGAACGGCTGAACACCCGCGCTGTATTAGCGGGGTGGCACGCTTCCCAGTGGTTGTCCCTGCCGCAGATCGAGATTTGGAATGATCGGGCAGGGGGGCCACGTCAGCGGCAGCCCTCTCGAATCGGGTCCGGAGGTTGCGCGCCTATCGCCAGTTGCGTACCCACCGAGTTTAGCCGAGCGCCATGGCCTTGGCTGGCAGTTCTCGCAAAGGCCGGCGCACGCGCTGCGCCAGCCAACACCTGCTCAGGATTGGGCCATCGGTGCGGGTGCCGGGGTGGCCGCCGGGGCCGCGGGTCCGGCTTCGATCTCGGTGCCGGGCGCCACCACAGGCGCCGGCGCAGTGGGTGCGACCACGTTGACGGCGCGTGCTGGAGGCACGTAGCGCTGCAAGGGCTTGCCCAAGGCCACGCTCTGGATGCGCATGTGCTCGGCCATCACCTTGTCGATGTACCAGCCGCCGTCGGTGGTGACCGCTCCGACATACAGCCGCAACCCACCTTCGACCGAACCGGCGCGCTTGATGCAGTCCTGCAGCACCCGCACACCCACGCGCAGGTTGGACACTGGGTCAAAAGCGGCCAGCTGACCACCGAAGTCTTCGTATTTGTCGGTGTGCACGCGTGTCAGCACTTGCATGAGGCCCTGGGCGCCCACCGGGCTTTGGGCAAACGGGTTGAAGCGCGACTCGATGGCCATGACAGCCAGGATGAGGGTGGGGTCGAGTTTGGCTTTCTCACCGATCTCGAACGCCTCGGCCACCAGCGCTCCCAGTGGCTCGGGGGCCACGCGGTATTTGCGGCTGAGCCAGAACGTGACGTTGGCTTGTTGTTTCGGCAGGTCGCTCGGGTCGGCGGCGGTGACGCGGTCGATGGCTGTGGGCTCCACAGCGATCAGGGGCGTGTCCATGGCGGCTTCCTGGCGTTGCAGCAACCAGCCCAGCAATTGCTGCTCGGCGCTCTGGCGCAGGTCGCCGCGTGCGCTCAGCACGATGAGGCCCACTGCGAACAGGGTGCCCAGCAGGGCCACGCTGTTGTGTGTGATGTCGAGGAATCCACGGTAGGTGTCGCCCAGCGTGGTCTTGAGGGATGCCACGACACCTGAGGTGTTCTTGTGTGGCGCGGTGAAGGTTGTCATGGTGTCGCTCCGTTCATGGCTTCGGCCGAAGTCTGGTTCGGTTTGGCCCAGTGTTGTCGCTGTCGATGGCCTTGCAAATGGGTTTGGCGATCGACCTGGCCGGTGCTGGCCGCGGTCGGGTTAACCCCAGTGGGGTCAAAGTGGGCGGATGGTATGGGCTTATAAATACCCAGTCAATGTTTAGAACGATGTTTAAAGATACTTTTGGTTATAAACATCCGGTTTCAATTGACCGCTCAAGCGCTTCGCTAGCGGGAAACCCAGCGCCAGCAAGGCCTGTGGCGCGGTGGCCGACAGTTCGCCGTTTGTCGGTTCATGCCCACCTTTCATGTCGAAAAACCAGGTTTCGGGCTCCCCGAATGGATTCCGGCAGCGCCATTGAAAAGCTTCATGGCCGATTCGGCCGGCCTGCCTTGTCCCCTCAAGGTTGGGGGAGTACCCTTCACTTGTCGGTCTTGAGGACCGGCATCAGCCGACCCAGCGGAGCAACCGCATGACGGCCCCCAACGGGAGCAATCTGTTGCTTCCAGGCTGGAGAGACATCAAACTCCCTCCGCCAAACCCGACGGCATGAGCATCAAGCCCGCCGTCAACCCCGGCAAACCTTGTTTGTCGGGGTTTCTTGTTTCTGGGGCTCTGCCGCGAGCGCACTCCCAAGACGCGGGAGTTCGGAGGCACTGACGGCACGCCGTCTTTTCTGCCGTGCACCCATGAGCAACAGCCGCCCCATGTTTTTCACCAGCCCTTGGGTCCGCCGCATGGTCTGGACATTGGGAGGGGTGCTTTTGCTCTGGTTGATCACCTGGCTTGCGGTTCCGGTGCTCCTGAAATGGCAGCTGCAAAAACAGGTCAGTCAGGCCCTGGGGCGCAGCGTGACGGTGCAAAAGATGGACTTTCGACCCTGGTCGCTGGCCTTGTCGATCGAAGGTCTGCGCATCGCCAGTGCCCAGGGTAGTGCTGAACAGGTCTCGGTGGCCCGGGTCCATGTGAATGCCGAACTGCAGTCCGTCCTGCGGCTTGCGCCCGTGATCGATGCCCTGAAGATTGAACAGCCGCGTGTGACCTTGATGCACTTGGGTGGCGGGCGCTACGACGTGGACGATATCGTGCAGCGGCTGCGCGTGCCACCTTCAGACGCCGCGAGCGATCCCGCACGGTTTGCGCTCTTCAACATCGAACTGCAAGGCGGCGAGTTCACCTTGGTGGACGACACCGTGGGCGCGACCCACCGCCTTCGCGGCTTGACCGTGAGCATTCCGGCGCTCGACTTGGCACCTTATTTTCCTTGTTGGCCCGCCACCTGGCCCATCAAACCCGAAGCCGGGGTGCTCCAGTTGGACCTGAAGCTCAACCGCGTCGATAGGCTGGCGCGCCGGGTCGATCTGGCGTCCATCGAGTTGAAGGCACCAAGCCTGAGCCTGTCGCGTGACACCCAGGGGCAACTCAACCTGGCGCGCCCGGCCCAGGGCTTTGCCCCGGCGGGGCCTGAGAAGCTGGCCACGGCCGAGGCGCCTGTTGCCGAAGCGGCGCCGTGGGATATCCGCCTGGCCCGCTTCGATCTGGACGATGGCCTCGTTCAATGGCGCGACGATGCCGTCAAGCCTTCCGCCGACATGGTGTTGTCCGCGTTGCGCGTGCAAACCAGCGGTTTGAGCTGGCCGGTGAGCGCTCCCATGCCGTTCGAGGTGTCGGCCCAGCTGGATCAGACCGCCATCGGCATCCAGGGCACGGCCACCGATCTGGCTGCACAAGCCGAGCTGTCTCTCGGGGACATCTCCCTGGGGCGTTTCGCTCCCTATATAAGTAGCGCGCTCAAACCTGCCTTGGAAGGCTAGCTGTGAAGCTTCAATAGGTTGTATCGAATGGCAAGCCGCGCAGGGCGACCGGCCCATGGCGCTCCACTTGCTGGCCGCCCGCGTCGACGTGAACGAACTCAAGCTCGGACCACCCCGGCAACCGCTGGCCAGCCTGAAGCGCTTGCTGGGGGAAGACCTGAGAGTGGATCTGGCCCAGCGCAGCTTGGACGTTGGCAGCCTGACGATCACCCAGCCCCTGATGCGGGTGCAACGCGAGGCCGACGGTGCCTGGATGTTTGACCCCTGGCTGGTGGCCGCGCCAACACCGGCGCCATCTGCACCTTCTGAGGCCTGGCGCGCAGGTCTGGCGGCCTTGCAGCTCACCGGCGGCTCCATCGGCTTCGTGGACCGCGTGCCTTCCCAGCCGGTCACCTTGGACATCACCCAGCTGCAACTGGACTTCAAGGGCCTTCATCCGTTGGACGCGGAGCAGAAAGACATGGCTTTGTCGGTCAAGGCGCGGGTGGGCGCTGGTTCTGCTAGCCAGGTGGCCCCCGGCCAGCTGTCGCTCGTCGGTGCCTTGCGGCTGCCGGCACCCGGCGCGTCCGGCGGTGCGGGACTGCGGCTGGACGCCAGGGCCCAGATCGAGCGACTGCCGACGCATGCGCTGGAGCCGTACTTTGCCGACCGGCTCAACCTGGAATTGCTGCGCGCCGACGCGAGCTACCGCGGCCGGGTTCAACTGGGCCTGCCGGGTGGTGCGCTTGCGCTCTACCTGCAGGGTGACGCTGCGCTGGACGACCTCAGCGCCAACACCTGGTCTCCCGCCGAAGACCTGCTGGTCTGGAAATCGCTTCAAGTGCGCGACCTGCAGCTCGCCTTGATTCCCGGCCAAGCCACCACAGTGGCGGTGCGCGAGACCGTGCTCAGCGACTACTTTGCTCGCGTGATCATCGACGAGGCCGGCAAGATCAACCTGCAGGGGTTGGTGAAACAGCCCTGCGAGGCACCTGGCACCGAACCGGCGCCACCTCAAGCCAAGGAGGCCGCCAGCGGCCCCGCGCCCGACATCTGCCTAGGCCCCATCAGCCTGGTCAATGGCCGTGTGCTGTTTTCTGACCGCTTCATCAAGCCCAACTGCACCGGCAGCCTGGGCGCTTTCTCCAACTCCAGGCCAGCGGGTGGCGCGCCCGAGCTGGCGGCCTTGTCGCTGCGCGGGCGCGCCGAAGGCACGGCTGCGCTGGAGATCGACGGCCAGCTCAACCCGCTGGCGCAGCCACTCGCGCTCGACATCCAGGGCCGTGTGTGCAACCTGGAGCTGCCGCCGCTCTCGCCCTACACGGTGAAGTACGCGGGCTACGGCATCGATCGCGGCAAGCTCAGCGTGGACGTGGCCTACAAGATTGATCCGGACGGACAGCTCGTGGCCAGCAACCAGATCGTGCTCAACCAGCTCAGCTTTGGCGACCGTGTGGCCGGCAGTGAAGCACCCAACCTGCCAGTGAAGCTGGCAGTGGCGCTCCTGGCCGACCGCAACGGTGTGATCGACATCAACCTACCGGTGAGCGGCTCGATCAACGACCCCCAGTTCTGCCTGGCGCCCATCATCTTCAAGCTCATCTTCAACCTCATCGGCAAGGCGATCACGGCGCCGTTCTCGCTGATCGCCAGTGCGTTGGGCGGCGGCGCCGAGTCGCCCAGCCGATTCCCGCGAAGCTGGAGGTATCGGCTGAGGAATACCCGGCGCTGCTCAAAGAGATGTACCGCCGCGCCGACATTCCCAAGCCGCGCAACCTGATCGGCATCGCCAAGGACATTCCGCAGGCCGAGATGGAAGCCCTGCAGCTGGCCTCGATACCGGTCACGCCCGATGCGCTGCGCGATCTCGCGGTGGCGCGTGGCCAGGCGGTGAAGGACTTTCTGGCCAGCCGCTCGCTGCCCGAAGACCGCATGTTCCTCGGTGCGCCGCAGCTCAATCGCCAGGGCGAAGACTGGCGCCCGCCAGCCGAACTGCGGCTGGCGCCGCGCTGATCCCGCCTCCCGCCAAGACCCCATCGGGCACGGGCGGTGGCGCTCGGGCGAACAGCGGCGACAATACGCGTTTGCCGCGCCGCTCTGGTGCGGGCTCTGTCCTGATCGAATTGACGTTCCCATGTCGCTGTTTTCCCTGCGCAAGTCTTCTTCCCCTCAAGCCTCTCCACCTGCCGTGAACACGCCAACCTCCTCCAAGTCCGCCACTGCGGCCCATCCCCTGGACGCCGTGACCGGTGGCGCGTTCTCCGCGCCCACCTCGGGCGAACGCGCTGCGCGCATCCGCGATTGGTTGGCTACCGAGCCGGGGCTGGAGCAGATGAACGAGGTCTACAAGGAGCTGTCCAACCGCGACCGCGGCGCGGCCAAACCGCTGAAGGAAAAGCTCGACGAGCAAAAGCGCATGAAGACGCAGGAGCAGATGGCCGTGGAATGGGCGCAAAAGGCGCAAGCCCTGCTGGACCACTCGCGCCTGAACCTGGCCGATGCCCTGGCCTGGCAGCGCGACGCCGCCCGTGCGGGCGCGCCGCTGTCGCGCGAGCCGCTGGCCACGCTGCGCCAGTCGCTGGCCGAGCGCGTCAAGTCGATCGAAGACCTGCAACACCGGGTGCAGGTGGAGCGCGAAGCCGCCGTGCTGATCGCGCAGCGCATTGAAGTGCTGTCCACCAAAACCTGGCGCGAAGCCCAGCACAGCGCCCAGACGCTGCAGACCGATGTGGCGCAGTGGCAAGAGCAGGCCAGCGGTCTGGCACAAGACCCGCAGTGGGCCAGCGTGGACGTGAAGTTTCCGCCCATGCTCGACGCGTCGCGCAAACAGCTGCAATTGGTGTGGGACGCTTTCGAAGCTGCCTTGGCCCAGGCCGTTGCGGCCGACGCCGATGCCCAAGCGCCTTTGCCCGCCGTGCCCGTGTGGGCGGATGAGCTGCGCGTGGCGCGCGGTGGCGAAGCCGCCCCCGTGGCCGAGAAACCCGCCGTGGACACGCAAGCGCAACAGGAACGCCGTGCCCGTGTGACCACCGAGCTCGGCAACGCACTCGATGTGCTGGAGCGCGAACTCGCCGAAGGCCACGGCAAGGCCACGCCCAAGGCCGCCGCCGACGTGCGCGCCATCCTCAAGTCCAACGGCCGTTTTGTCAGCGCTGCGCTCGACGCACGCGCCCACGCGGCGCTGAGCCAGGCTGGTGAACTCGAAGGCTGGCAGCGCTGGCGCGCAGACCAGCTGCGCGAAGAACTCGTGGCCAAGGCCGAAGCCTTGCTGCAAGCGCCCGAAGGCCAGCGCCTGGGTGGCCGCAAGATGCAGGAAACCCTGCGTGGCCTGCGCGACCAGTGGAAAACCACCGACCAGGGCGGCCAGCCCAACCACGCGCTGTGGAAGCGCTTTGACGAAGCCTGCACCGAAGCCCACAAGCTGGTGGAAGCCTGGCTGGTGCAGGTGCGCCAGCAGGCCGACGCGCACAAGACCCAACGCCTGGCCATCATTGCCGAGCTGAAGGCCTGGACCGAAGCCCACGCCGGCAACACCGACTGGAAAGCCCAGGTGCGCGCGCTGCACTCGTTCTCGGAGCGCTGGCGCGAAGCCGGCCACATGAGCGAGAAGGCCTTTGCCGAAATGCAGCCGCAGTGGAAAGACGCCATGCACGCGGCCCACGCCGGTCTGGAAACCGCGCAGGCCGAGAGCACCGCGCGCCGCAAGGCCTTGATTGAAGAGGCCACCGCGCTGGGCGCAGCACCCATGCTGCGCATCGACGCGGTGAAAGCGCTGCAGCAGCGCTGGCAGGCCGAAGCCCACGCGGTGCCTCTGGAGCGCAAGCACGAACAGAAACTATGGGAGGCGTTCCGCCAGCCCATCGACGAAGCGTTCAACCGCAAGACCACCGAACGTGAGAAGGCAGCCACCTCGCTGAATGCGCACGACCAGCGTGTGCTCGACGCATCGCGTGCGCTGGAGCAGGCCAGCGCCAGTGGTGACGCGCAGCGCATCCGTGCGGCCATGCAGGAACTGGACGCAGCGCTCGCCGGGCGGCCTCCTGTGGTGACGGCTGAGCCCGCGCCAGCGCCGGCAGTGGCAGCCGAAAAAGCTGCACCGGGCGAGCCCGGTGCAGCATCTGCTGAACCTGCGACCGAATCGACCGAAGCCCCTGAAACTTCCGAAGCAGCCAGTGCCGACGCCGGCGCCGAAGTTGCCACCCCGGCCGAACCGGTGGCGCCTGCCAAACCCACCGCACCGCCCAAGAAGCTGGTGGCCATGCGCGGCGACGACCGTCCCGGCATGAAGAAAGCCGAGCCGGCGGGCCGCGATGCACGCGGTCCTCGCCCCGACGGGCGCCGCGATGGCGGTGGTGCTGGTCGTCCCGATTCGCGCGGCCCCCGCGATGCCCGAGGCCCCGGTGCAGCAGCACCGTGGCGCGACGAGCGCGAGCAGCGCGGTCCGCGCCTGGGAGATGCGGCTTTCCGCGCCCAGCGCCAGGCCATCGAAGCGGCCGAAGCCAGCCTGCGCAAGCTCGCGGCCCAAGCCCACGGCGAGGTGCTCACGCAGCTCATGACCGCCTGGGAGCAGCGCGACGCCGAGCAAATGCCCACGGCACAGGCCCTGGGTCCGCGTGTGAACGCGGCCAACCGCGGCGCGTGGTCGGTCGCTTTGTCCAAACCGGCAGGTGCCTTGCCGGGCGAGACCCTGCTGCGCCTGGAGATGGCTGCCGAAGTGCCCACGCCGGCAGAGCACCTGAGCGAACGCCGCATGCTGCAACTGCAGCTGCTCACGCGCCGCCACGCAGCGGCACCGAGCGAGACATGGGTGGAAGACGTGGCGGGCGTGCTGGCGTCGCCGTTTGATGCGTCGGCAGCGCGTCGCCTGCAAACCGTGTTGAAGGTCTTGCTGAAACGCTGAGCCCGGCCCACTGGGTCCAAAGCCCGTGCAGACAGCGTCTGCACGGGCTTTTTACTGGGCGTTGGCCGCAGGCCGGAAGAACCCGTCGTACAGCGC
This sequence comes from Hydrogenophaga sp., assembly GCF_022844385.1. Taxonomy (GTDB): domain Bacteria; phylum Pseudomonadota; class Gammaproteobacteria; order Burkholderiales; family Burkholderiaceae_C; genus Hydrogenophaga. Next base: position 20,732 of record NZ_JALHLX010000021.1, read on the forward strand.
CACGAGCGCCGGAAAATCCTGGGCGAAGCGCTCGCGGTTCACGAAGTAGGCCTCGCAGGTCACGGCAAAGAATTCGGCGGGGTCCTTGGCCGCGTAGTCGTCGAGCCAGGGACGCTCGGCGCCGAAGCGCTCGGCCATGGCCACCGCTTCGCGGAACGCATCGAACGCGGTCTGCATCGTGTCGCGCCACAGTTGGCGCGCTTCCGACGCGCCGCGTGTGCCCAGAAAACCTTTGGGCAAGGGCGGCGCGCCGTCCGGGTGCTCGCCCAGCGATATGCCCCGCATGTCCATCTTGTGCACGAACTCGTGGATCACGACGTTGCTGCCGCTCTCGGCCGCCTCGCTGGCATGCGCGACTTCTTCCCAGCTCAGCATGAGCGGGCCACGGTCCATGGCTTCGCCGGCCAGCACCTCGTTGTAGTGGTGCACCACGCCCGCGCCGTCGGTGGTCTTTCGCCGCGCCACCACGGCACCGGGCTGCACCACGATGCCGACGAAATCGCCGTACCAGTCGAGCAGCTTGAGCGGATCGCGCACCGCTTCACCCGAGGTGCCGTGCATGTGCAGCAGCGGCAGGCAGGCCTGCGCTGCAATCGCCAGGGCCATGGCGTCGGTGAGCACCAGCCCGTTGGCGCCGTGGAATTCTTTCTCGGTCAGGAAGTGGGTGCAGAGCAGGCGCAGGCGGCCTTGTTCGGTGCTGTCGAGAGCCGACAGGAACGGATGGGCCGCGAGGGTGCTCTGCCACAGCGCATCGGGCACTGGCGTGGGCTGGCGCAGCGAGCGCGGCAGCAGGCGTTGCAGCAGATCGATCATGACAACGGCAAGGGGATGCGGCGCAGGCCGTGGGTGTCGAGCCGCAGCACCTCGGCGCGTGGCGGGTTGGCACCGGCGTCCCAATCGCTCAGCACCACGCGTTGCAGGTCGTTGCCCAGCGCATGCATGGCAGGGCGGTGCGTGTGACCGTGGATGAGGGTGTGGGCACCTGCGGCCTGCAGTGCGGCGCGTGCCGCTGCTGCGTCCACATCGGCCCACAGGCTGGGATCGTGTGCGGTGTTGCGCTTGCGCGCTTCGCTCTGCTCGCGCAGATCGCGGGCGATGGTTGTGCGTTCGCTCAAAGACCGCGCCAGGAACTCGCGCTGCCACGTTGGTTGGCGGACCTGCTCGCGAAAGCGCATGTAGTCGGTGTCGGCCAGGCACAGCGCGTCGCCGTGGCTGAGCAGCCAGTGCTGGCCGAGAAAGTCGAACGTGGTTGGGTCACTCAAGCCCTGCATGCCGCAGGCTTTGAGGCCTTGTGCACCCAACAGGAAGTCGCGATTGCCCGCCATGAAATACACCGGGGTCTGCAGGCTGAACGCCTCAAGCGCATCGGCGCATGCGCGCCAGAAAGTCTGGTCGGGGGAGGTGCTGGTGTCCAGCACGTCGTCGCCCACCCAGACCTCGAACAAATCTCCCAGGATGAAGAGCGCGTCGGCTCGCTGCGACACGGGACGCTGCAAAAAGGCACGCCAAAGCTTGAAGGTCTGGGGTTCACCAGATTGCAGATGCAGGTCTGAAATGAATTCGACCGCCTGCCAGTGCGCGGGTGCGCGCAACGGGTCGAGGCGGTCGGGGGAGGGGGCGGACATCAAAGCAGGAGCTGCCAGTGGCCAGGCCCCCGGGATCACAGCGCGACGGCTTTTTCGATCACGACGTCGTCCTTCGGGACGTCGTCGTGGAAGCCCTTGCGGCCCGTGGGCAGACCTTCGATCTTCTTCACGATCTCGGCGCCCGAGACCACCTTGCCGAACACGGCATAGCCCCAGCCCTGCGCGCTGGGCGCGGTGTGGTTCAGGAAGCCGTTGTTGGACACGTTGATGAAGAACTGCGCGGTGGCCGAGTGCGGGTCGCTGGTGCGCGCCATGGCCAGGGTGTAGGTGTCGTTCTTCAGGCCGTTGTTGGCTTCGTTGGCGATGGGGGCATCGGTGGGCTTCTGGGTCATGCCGGGCTCAAAGCCGCCACCTTGCACCATGAAGCCGGGGATGACACGGTGGAACACCGTGTTGTTGTAGTGACCCTTGTTCACGTAGGCCAGGAAGTTGGCGGCCGACAGCGGGGCTTTATCTGCGTCGAGCTCGATGGTGATGACACCGTGACCGGTGATGTGCAGTTCGACTTGGGGGTTGGCCATGTTTATTTCTCCAGGGTGGCTTTGAGGATGGTGATGGGGGTTTTGGGCACGTCGGTGGGGAACGGGCCGCCCGAACCGGTCGGGGTTTCCTTGATCTTGTTGACCACGTCCATGCCAGAGACGACCTTGCCGAAAACGGTGTAGCCGTAGAGCTGCGCAGCGTTGACGAGGTTGGCGCGCGGCACGTTCTCGTAGACCTGGCCGTTGTATTCGAATCGCGGGACCGGGTCGCCCGGGGGAATGACGGTTGGGTCCAGGAAGGCGTTGTCCTTGACGTTGATGAAGAACTGCGACGAGGCGGATTGAGGGTCGTTGGTGCGTGCCATGGCCACGGTGCCCACGGTGTTGCGCGGACCGCCCCGCTGCAAAGCTGCCTGGCCTTCGTGGGCCACGGGTGCGCGGGTGGGTTTTTGTTTGTAGCTGGCGTCGAAGCCGCCGCCCTGCACCATGAAGTTGCTGATCACGCGGTGGAACACGGTGCCGTCGTAGTGTTTGTCTTTCACGTACTGCAGGAAGTTCTCGACCGTCTTGGGCGCCTTGTCGGGGTAGAGCTCCAGCACGATGTCGCCCATGGAGGTGGTGAGCTTCACGCGCGGCGCCGCGTTCTGCGCTGCCGCAGGCAACCAGACAAGTGACGCGGTCACGGCAAGCGCAGCGAGCACGCCTCGGCGCAACGGATTGGGTGTGCGGGTGGTCATCCGATGGTTCCTTCGAAAAAGATGGTCCAGCGATCGTTCTCGCGGATCCAGTATTGGCGTTTGGTCACACCGCGGGTCTGGCCGGCGGCGACTTCGCCGAAGGTGACGACGCGGGTGTCGTCGGTGTCGTTCCAGCGCAGGACCGACAGGTCCTTGATCGCCAGTTCGCGCGGTCCGGTGCTGCGCAACTCGCTTTCCACGCGGGGCCACCATTGAGCCAGATCACGCCCTTGGTTCGAAAAACGGCTGGAGTAAAACCCTTTGAGTTCGGCCAGATTGCCCTCGCTGCGGCTGCGGCGCCAGGCTTCGAGCACACCCTCGAATTGCTCAAGGTCCTTGCTCAGGGCGTCGGGTTGTACCCACTGCAATTGGGGTGCGATCACCACCGGCGTGGTGCGGATCTGCACCGCGCGCAGAAGGCGCTCAAGGTCGGGGTTCGAAAGCACCACACAACCGTCGGACGCTTGGGGTGCGCGCACGAACTGGTCGCTGGGCGTGCCGTGCAGCCAGATGCCGCTGCCGGTCTTGCCGCGTTGCACGTCCAGCGGGTTCGGGTAGTTGATGGGCAGGGCTCCCACGCCATAGAGATCGGGCAGGTCGGCCGGGTTGAGCGTGCTGGTGATGTAGTAAACGCCCAGCGGTGTGCGCTTGTCGCCCTCGACCGACTTCTCGATGCCCGAGAGGCCCACCGACATGTAGAAATCGGCCACCAGCTTGAGCTTGGGCTCGCGGTCGGCTGATGGGCTGGAGCGCGCCGGGTTGAGGTTTTCAAACAGGTACAGACGCGAGCGCGATGCATCGATGGCAATCGCGTGGCGGCTCTGTGGCGCCAACGTGAGGAACTGGGTGGGAATGCTGCCTTCGGGTGGCCGCTCGGTGAGTGCCAGAAGTCGACGGCGCGACTCTTCCCGCAGTATGGAGAGCTGCTGGCTGGCCGCCAGCGCCTTGGTGTCGGGCACATCACCGAGCTGCCGCACCGGCCGGGCCTGCAGGCTCAGCAGATCGCCGTGCACCAGATGCGCGAGCTGGAAGTTGGGATGGTCCTTGACCAACCGATCGGCCTGAGCCAGCGCTTCGCGGTGCTGGCCCTGGCTGATGAGTTGGTAGATCCCGATCAGTCGCGCTTCGGCCTGACCAAGCAGGGGCTTGACCGCGTCGAAGCGGGAGGGGGTCAGGCTGTTGCTTTCCAGGCCCGACGGGCTGGCGGGCAGCTGGCTGCGTGCAGCATCATGAACGCGTGCCATGGCTTGGTTGATCAGCGAGGGCTCTGCGGTATCGAGCGAGGCACCGGGACCGGCGCCGCGGGTGATGCCGGCATCTTCCCGAGCACCGTTGATCCATACAGCAAGCAGCGCGGTGACGACCACGGCACCCAGGGTCCAGACCACGCGTCGGTTCAATCCCGATCCGTCGCCGAGGGTTCCCGGGGGCACTCCGGCATGACCACGCTGGCCCATCCGCCGACCCGCCATCAAGAACCCGTGGATTCGCGCACGATCAGCCAGCGGTTGCCGCTCTTGACCATGTCGAGCGTCTTGCGGCTGGTGACGTTGAGGGTGTCGGAGGTGTAGTCCTGGCGGAAGCGGGCCGTGGCCTTGTCGCCTTCCACCGTGACCTCCAGATTGCTCACGTCCACCCCGATGCGGGCGCGGGGTTCGATGCGGGCGCGTCGATCCGACTCCCAGGCCTTGCGGGCCTGGCCACCGGGCGGCGCGAAGTTGCTGGCGTATGCGCCAAGGTAGGCGTTCATGTCCTTGGACGACCAGGCGCCGGCCCAGCCACGCACGGCGGCTTCCACCTCGCGCTGGGCGTCGGCTGCCACTGCGGGTGCTGCTGGCACGGCGGCAGGGGCTGCGGGTTTGGTGACGGCGGCCACGGGCGCAGCAGGCGCCGGGCTGGCCGGTTTCACTGCAGCCGGAGCGCTGGCTGGCGCTGCAGCCACGGAAGCCGCAGCAGCCGACCGGGTGTCAGCGGCAAACAGGTTGCGGATCAGGCTGAGCTTGGGTGCCACGGCGGGGTTGGTGCCGTCAAGTTGCAGCGCCTTGCTGTACGCCTGGCTGGCGAGCTTGGCATACACGTCACCCAGGTTCTCGTGAGCGGTGGCGTAGCTCGGGTTGGTGCGGATCGCCATTTCGAGCGCGGCACGGGCCTTGTCGAACTGGCTCTGGCCGGCGTAAAGCACGGCGAGGTTGTTGTAGGGCTCGGGCAGCTCGGGGTAGTCCTCGGTGAGCTTGCTGAAGGTGGCAATCGCGTCCTGCGTCTTGCCGCTTTCGGTGAGGATCACGCCCTTGAGAAAGCGCATCTGCGGATCGCGTGCCTTGCCCACCAGGTACTGGTCGGCCTTGGCCAGGGCTTCTGCCAGCTGGCCGCTGCGCAGCAGTCGGTTGACTTCGGCGTAGTCCTCGGTCTGTGCCCAGGCCAGTGTGGTGCCCAGGGCCAGCGTTGCAGCTACGGCCATGCAACGCAGGCGCGAACCCATACCGGAGCGAACCACAAAGGAAGGATTGCCACGGGAAGTGGCTGGAAGTTTCACAGGGTGGGGCATGGGACCTCGGAGAGCGAATCTGGGCCACCGCAAGGCGGATGCATCCAGCGACACGTTGATCAAAGGCCCGGCGCTGCATGGCATTTGCGCCGGGCTGGATATACTGGCGCATTGTATCTGAGGGGTCTGTTTCCCATGGCCGATCCAGACCGCCCGCAGCACACCGCGTGGCCTGTGTGACACAGACCGGCCGCACCAGCTGCCGCGTCAGCTTGTCCACCCCGTTTCGCCGCGCTGATCACGTGCCCGTTTCTCCGACATGACCCTGAAAATCCACAACACGCTCACGCGCCGTCTGGAAGACTTCCAACCGCTCGAACCTGGTCATGTGCGCATGTACGTCTGCGGCATGACGATCTACGACCTCTGCCACATCGGCCACGCCCGCATGATGATGGCCTTCGACGTGATCCAGCGCTGGCTCAAGGTGAGCGGCTACCGCGTCACTTACGTGCGCAACATCACCGATATCGACGACAAGATCATCAAACGCGCGGTCGAGCGAGGCATCACCCTGCGCGCCCTGACCAACGAGATGACCGCCGCCATGCACGAGGACATTGGCGCGCTCGGTATCGAGCCACCCAGCCTGGAGCCGCGGGCCACCGAATACGTGCCGCAGATGCTCTCGCTGATCGAGACCTTGCAGCAGAAGGGCCTGGCGTATCAGGCCGAGAACGGCGACGTGAACTACGCGGTGCGCAAGTTCGCGGGCTACGGCAAGCTCTCGGGCAAGTCGCTCGACGACCTGCGCGCCGGCGAGCGCGTGGCCGTGGACAGCGACAAGAACGACCCGCTGGACTTCGTGCTGTGGAAGTCGGCCAAGCCCGACGAACCGGCCGAAGCGCAGTGGGCCAGTGCCTTTGGCGCGGGCCGCCCGGGCTGGCACATCGAGTGCTCGGCCATGAGCTGCGCCACGCTGGGCGAAACGTTCGACATCCACGGCGGTGGCGCCGACTTGCAGTTTCCCCACCACGAAAACGAGATCGCCCAGAGCGAAGGCGCCACCGGCAAACCGCTGGCGCGCTTCTGGGTGCACAACGGTTTTGTGCGCGTGGACAACGAAAAGATGTCCAAGAGCCTGGGCAACTTTTTCACCATCCGCGAGGTGTTGGCCAAGTACGACCCGGAGACGGTGCGCTTCTTCATCCTGCGCGCGCACTATCGCAGCGCACTGAACTACAGCGACGTGCACCTGGACGACGCGCGCGGCGCGCTCAAGCGCCTGTACACCGCGCTGTCGCTGGTACCGGCCGCGCCTGTTGCCCGGATCGACTGGAACCAGCCGCACGCGCAACGTTTCCGCGCCGCGATGGACGAGGACTTCGGCACGCCCGAAGCGGTGGCGGTGCTGTTCGAGTTGGCCGGTGAAGTCAACCGCAGCAAGGACCCGGCGATGGCAGGTCTGTTGAAGGCGCTGGGCGCCACGCTGGGCCTGCTGCAGGCCGACCCGGCGACCTACCTGCAGAGTGGGGCAGCTGCGACGGGTGGTCTGGACGAGGCGGCCATTGCCGCCCAGATCGCTGCACGCTTGGCCGCCAAACAGGCCAAAGACTTCACCGAGGCCGACCGCATCCGCAAGGCCTTGCTGGAACAGGGCATCGTGCTCAAGGACAGCCCCACCGGCACCACCTGGGAACGCGCCTGATGGTCAGCTCCGTCTTGTCCGATGTGGGCCCGGATGCTCCCGACTACTGGCAGGAGGCTTGCCGCCACCTAATGAAGCGCGACCGCGTGATGAAGAAGCTCATCCCGCAGCACGGTGGCGTGAGCCTGCAGTCGCGAGGGGACGCCTTCGTCACGTTGGCGCGCAGCATCGTGGGGCAGCAGATTTCGGTGAAGGCCGCGCAGTCGGTCTGGGACCGGTTTGCCGTGTTGCCCAAAAAAATGGTGCCCGCACAGGTGCTCAAGCTCAAGGTGGACGACATGCGCGCGGCGGGCCTGTCGGCGCGCAAGGTCGAGTACCTGGTGGACCTCGCCTTGCACTTTGCAAACAACCAGGTGCACGTGAAAGACTGGGCCGAGATGGACGATGAGGCCATCATCACGGAGCTGGTCGCCATCCGCGGCATTGGCCGCTGGACCGCTGAAATGTTCCTCATCTTCCACCTGATGCGGCCCAACGTACTACCACTGGACGACATTGGTCTGCAGAACGGCATCAGCCGCTGCTACTTTTCGGGTGAGCCGGTGAGCCGCAGCGACATCCGCGAAGTGGCGGGTTCGTGGGCCCCTTTCAGCAGCGTGGCGACTTGGTATATTTGGCGCTCGCTCGATCCGGCCCCCGTCGCCTACTGATCCCGAACACGTCGTTGAAGCACAAGCCCGCAGCATCGGGCCACGGCCCGCAGCACTGATGCATGTCAGGCGCGGCGCCCCGCACCACAAGACCACAGGAGTCCACCTTGGCCAAAAAGAACTTTCTCGACTTCGAGCAGCCCATTGCCGAACTCGAAACCAAGATCGAGGAACTGCGCTACGTGCAGACAGAATCCGCGGTCGACATCTCCGAAGAAATTGAACAACTCGCCGGCAAGAGCCTGCAGCTCACCAAAGACATTTACAGCAGCCTCACGCCGTGGCAGATCACCAAGATTGCGCGTCACGCCGACCGGCCTTACACACTCGACTACGTGCGCGAGATCTTCACGCATTTCGTTGAACTGCACGGCGACCGCCATTTCTCCGACGACCTGAGCATCGTCGGCGGCCTCGCCCGGTTCAATGGCCAGCCCTGCATGGTGCTGGGTCACCAGAAGGGCCGCGACACGAAAGAGCGGGGCCTGCGCAATTTCGGCATGACCAAGCCCGAGGGTTACCGCAAGGCGCTGCGCCTGATGAAGCTGGCGGAAAAATTCCGCCTGCCGGTGTTCACCTTCGTCGACACACCTGGCGCCTACCCTGGCATCGACGCGGAAGAGCGCGGCCAGTCAGAAGCCATCGGCCGCAACATCTTCGAGATGGCGCAGCTTGAAGTGCCCATCATCTCCACCATCATTGGTGAGGGCGGCTCGGGCGGCGCGCTGGCCATCTCCGTGGCCGACCAGGTGCTCATGCTGCAGTACTCGGTGTACTCGGTGATCAGCCCCGAGGGCTGCGCCTCCATTCTCTGGAAAACCAGCGACCGCGCCAGCGACGCAGCCGATGCACTGGGCATCACTGCGCACCGGCTCAAGGCCCTGGGTCTGGTCGACAAGATCGTCAACGAGCCGGTGGGTGGCGCGCACCGCGACCACAAGCAGATGGCGGCCTTCCTCAAGCGTGCACTGGGCGACGCCTGGCGCCAGGTGACCGACCTCAAGGTCAAGGAACTGGTGGACCGCCGCTACGCCCGCCTCAACAGCTACGGCCGATACACCGACACCAAGGCCGACAGCAAGGCCGACGCCAAGAGCGACAAGCGCTGACGTGAACCGCAGCACCGCGCCCGCCAACCCCTGCGAGCAGGCGTTGGCACGGTGGTGCGAACGCTGCGCACCCCATCCGTTGAGCGTGGCGGTGGCCTACAGCGCAGGGGCCGATTCCACCGCCTTGCTGCTCGCAGCGCATCAACGGTGGCCCGGCCAGGTGGTGGCACTTCATGTGCACCACGGCCTGCAGGCAGCGGCCGACGACTTCGAACTCCATTCCCGGCGCTTCTGCGAACAACACGGCATTGAACTGCGGGTGGAACGTGTGCAGGCCGCGCACGAGGCAGGCCAGAGTCCGGAAGATGCAGCCCGCTTGGCGCGATACGCCGCGTTGGCCCGCATGGCTTGTGACCTTCAAGCCGACTGCGTGCTGCTGGGCCAACACGCCGACGACCAGGCCGAGACCTTGCTGCTCGCCTTGAGCCGGGGCGCGGGGCTGCCGGGACTGGCCTCCATGCCTGAACTTTTCGAGCGCGCGGGCATGTGCTTTGGCCGGCCCTTGCTGGACGTTCCGGGCAGCGCGCTGCGCACCTGGTTGCTGAGCGCAGGGCACGCGTTCGTGGACGATCCCAGCAACACCGACACCCGCTTCACGCGCAACCGCATCCGTGCTGTGCTCCTGCCTGCGTGGGAGACCTGCTTCCCCGGCTTTCGGCCCATGCTCGCGCGCAGTGCTCGCCATGCCGCACAGGCCCAGCGCTTGCTCGATGAGCTGGCTGCCATCGACCTGGCGTTCACCGGGGCACCTCCGCAGATCGCGCATCTGCAATCGCTCGGGCGTGATCGCCAGGCCAATGTCCTGCGCCATTGGCTGCGCACCGGCGCGGGTGTGTCCGCTTCCACCGCGCAACTGGACCAACTGCTCGATCAGATTGCAGCCTGCACCACGCGCGGCCACCGCATCCACCTCAAGGTCGGCCCTGGCCATGTGGAGCGCATCGGCGAGCGCTTGGCATACACCTCCGCCCTATAATTGCGGGCTTTGCCCGGCGGCGCAGCCGGCGCGTTCAACCCAACCAATCCAACCCGATGGCCTTGATAGTTCACAAGTACGGCGGCACCTCCATGGGGTCGACCGAGCGCATCCGCAATGTGGCCAAACGCGTGGCCAAGTGGCACCGCGCGGGTCACCAGCTCGTGGTCGTGCCCAGCGCGATGAGCGGCGAAACCAACCGCCTGCTCGGACTCGCCAAAGAGCTCGCGCCGGCCAAGGCCAGCACCGCCTACAGCCGCGAACTCGACATGCTGGCCGCCACCGGAGAGCAGGCGTCTTCTGCCCTGCTGGCCATCGCCCTGCAGGCCGAGGGCCTGGAGTCGGTGAGCTACGCCGGCTGGCAAGTACCCATCAAGACCAACAGCGCGTTCACCAAGGCCCGCATCGAGTCGATCGACGACGCACGCATCCGCGCTGACCTGAACGCCGGCAAGGTCGTCATCGTGACCGGATTCCAGGGCGTGGACCCCGAAGGTCACATCACCACGCTGGGCCGTGGCGGCAGCGACACTTCGGCGGTGGCCGTGGCCGCTGCCCTCAAGGCAGCCGAGTGCCTGATCTACACCGACGTGGACGGCGTCTACACCACCGACCCACGCGTGGTGCCCGAAGCGCGCCGTCTGGCACGGGTGAGCTTTGAGGAGATGCTGGAGATGGCCAGCATGGGCAGCAAAGTGCTGCAGATCCGTTCGGTGGAATTCGCCGGTAAGTACAAGGTGCCCCTGCGCGTGCTCTCCAGCTTCACGCCCTGGGACATCGACCTGAATGAAGAAGCCGCGTCCGGCACCCTGATCACTTTTGAGGAAGAAGAAACCATGGAACAAGCTGTCGTCTCAGGCATTGCGTTCAACCGCGACGAAGCCAAGATCTCCGTGCTCGGCGTGCCCGACACTCCCGGCATCGCGTACCAGATCCTGGGCGCGGTGGCCGATGCGAACATCGAGGTCGACGTGATCATCCAGAACCTGAGCAAGGACGGGAAAACCGACTTCAGCTTCACGGTGCACCGCAATGATTTCCAGAAAACCATGGACCTGCTCAAGGCCAAGGTGGTGCCTTCACTGGGTGCCGCCGAGGTGGTGGGTGATGCGCGCATCTGCAAGGTCAGCATCGTGGGCATCGGCATGCGCAGCCACGTGGGCGTGGCCAGCCGCATGTTCAAGTGCCTGAGCACCGAGGGCATCAACATCCAGATGATCTCGACCTCGGAGATCAAGACCTCGGTGGTGATCGATGAGAAGTACATGGAGCTCGCCGTGCGTTCGCTGCACCGCGAATTCGACCTCGACCAGACCGCCGACACCATCACCGGCTGAAGGCCTTGCCTCTGGGCAAGAGGCGCGGTGGGATGAGGCATAATACGCAGCTTCCGGAGCGATGACCGAGTGGCCGAAGGTGCTCCCCTGCTAAGGGAGTATGGGGTGTAGAGCCTCATCGAGGGTTCGAATCCCTCTCGCTCCGCCAGATGTAGAAAAAAACGCGCCCCCGGGCGCGTTTTTGCTTTTCTGCCTCCGGCATCCTGCGTGACACGCACGGGGAGCACCCACCCCGCAGAATGTGCGGATGTCTTCATCCAACAAGTCCGCAGTACCGCTGTCCACTTCGGCCTTCGCCACGCTGTTGCTCATCGCTTTCATGATGGGCGCCAACCACGTGGCGGCCCGTCTGGCTTTCGACAATGGCGTGAGCGTGGCCACTGCGGTGGCGTTTCGCAGCGGTGTCACGGCGCTGGTGGTCGGACTGATCCTGCTGGTGTACCGCGTACCGGTGCGCCTTCAGTCGCGCCACCGCAAGGCCTTGCCTGCCATCGGTTTGCTGGTGGGCGTGCAGAGTCTGTGTCTTTATGCATCGGTGGCGCGGCTGCCGGTGGCGCTGGCCTTGCTGGCCTTCAACACCTACCCTTTGTGGACGGCGCTGTGGGCGCGCGTGGTCTACGGCCAGCGGCCGCAGCCGCGCGTGTTGCGCGCCATGCCGGTGATGCTGCTCGGGCTGGCGCTGGCACTGGATGTGTCCGGCGCGGCCTCTGGTCTGGGCGCTTCGGGCCACTGGGCGCAGATCGGTGTGGGCGTTGCGTTTGCGCTCACGGCAGCGGCCACCTTCGGCCTGGCGCTGGTGATCACGCAGCACGAGACGGGTGACCTTGATGGTCGTCTGCGCACCGCCACCACCTTGACGATCGTGGGCATCATGGCGCTCATCGCGTGCGGTGTGCAGGGCGGGCTGGCATTGCCGCAGGCAGCCGTGGGCTGGTGGGGGCTGTTCGGCCTGACCGTGCTCTACGGCACCGCCTTCACCATCATGTTCACGGTGTTGCCCAAGCTCGGCGTGGTCGGCAACTCGGCCATCATGAACATCGAACCTATCTTCGCACTCGTGCTGGCCTGGGCCATCCTGGGCCAGTCGATCGCGGCAGTGCAGGTGGCGGGTGGTCTGCTGGTGGTGGCCACCGTGATGTGGCTGGGATTGCGCAGAGGCTAGTCGTCCAGCGACGCGCTCCAGCGATCGTTCCATTCGCCTCGAGGCGGCGCATCGCGCAGCCCTTCAATGTCCCGCCGGTCCCGCTTGGTGGGCCGCCCCATGGTCTGGCTGTGCGCGGGCTCGGGTGCGAGGCGCCGCATCTCGGCGTTCGCGGCGCGTTGCGCCAGCGAGGCGGCGGTTTCTTCAAACAGCAGTGCGGCCACCGGCGCTGCTGCGCGCACACCGCTCAAGCCCTTGACCAACACCGTGCGCACCTCATGGCCGATGCGCATTTCCAGCGTGTCGCCGATCTTCACGTCTTTCGACGGTTTCGCGAGTTGGCCGTTGAGCCGGACGCGGCCCTTGTCGATCTCTTCGCTGCTGAGGCCCCGCGTCTTGTAGAAGCGCGCGGCCCAGAGCCATTTGTCGAGACGGACCTTGATGGACGCAGATTCGGTGTGGGCTGGTTTCATGCAGAGGGAGAGGGTGGGGCCAGGGGCAGGCGCACGGTGGCATCGAGACCACGCACATGGCCAGATTGTGTGCAGTTGTCGAGGGCGATTTCGCCGCCCAGCGACTGCACGATCTCGCGGCAGATCGCCAGGCCCAGCCCGGAGCCCGACGCGCTGTTGGCCTGTCGGTGCTCGGTGGCGAAGGGCTGGAACAGGCGTTCCCGCAGCGCGGCCGAGATGCCCGGCCCCTCGTCGCTGATGGTGAGGGCGGCAGTCTGTGCATCTGTGACCAGCGACACGGTCAGCGCGGTGCCGGGCGGTGTGTTCTTGATCGCGTTGTGCAGCAGGTTGCGGCTGAGTTCGCGCAGCGCCCATTCGTGGGCGCGTACCGGTGCGGTTTGTGTGGTGATGGAGAAATCGAGCGCGCGTTCGGCAATGAGCGCCGAGAGGTCGAGTGCCACCAGTCGCACCACGGCCGACCAGTCGTGCACCGGCGTGCTTTTCTCCTGGCGCAGCTGTTCCACCTTGGCCAGCGCCAGCATCTGGTTGGCCAGCTCGGTGGCGCGTTCCACCGTGTGGCCGATCTCGTCCAGCGCCTGGCGCGGCTCCACATCGCCGCGCTGGGCCGATTGCACCTGTGTCTTGAGCACGGCCAGCGGTGTGCGCAGCTGGTGCGAGGTGTCGCGTACAAACCGCTTCTGGTGTTCCAGCAAGTGCGAGAGGCGCTGCATGTGCTGGTTGGTCGCGTCCAGCAGCGGCAGCAGTTCGCGCGGTGCGCCTTCGGTGGGCAGGGGCGACAGGTCGTTCTCGCTGCGCATGCCCAGCGCCTGGCTGAGCGCGCGCACGGGCTGCGTGGCGCGCTGCACCACGAACACCACCACGAGCGCGATCACCAGCACCAGCGCGGCCTGCCGCCAGAGTGTGTCGATCAGGATCTGGCGCGCCAGCGTTTCGCGCAGTTCCAGCGTCTCGGCCACCTGGATGGTGGCCATGCCCTGTTCGTACACACCCGAGACTGGCTGCAGCAACACCGCCATGCGCACCGGCACTCCCAGGTACTCGTCGTCGTAAAAGTTCACCAGCGCCGCATAGAGATTCTTTTGAGGGATGTCGCTTCGTCCGGGAGGGAGGTTCTCAAAGCCCGAGACCAGTTCGCCCTGGAGACCGCTTACGCGGTAAAAGATGCGGCTGCGGTTGTCGGCCTCGAAGGCCTCCAGCGCGGAATAGAGCAGGGTGGACTCCACCCGCAGTTCGCTGCCGGTTCCAGTGACGCGCAGTTGTTCACCCAGCGACTTGGCGGTGGCCAGCAAGGTGCGGTCGTAAGCGGTGTCGGCCGCCGCCAGCGCCTGTCGGTACAGCACCACCGTGTTGATCAAGAGGAACGCAAACACCGGCAGCAAAATGCCGAGCAACAAGGTGCGGCGCAGTGAGAGGGCGCGAGGCCGGTGGGCATCGGTGCCTGCAGATTCGGGAGCAGCCATGAAACCCGGCATCAGCTCTCGGCCTTGAGCAGATACCCCAGACCGCGCAGCGTGACCAGCTGCGCGCCAGTGTGGGCAATCTTCTTGCGCAGCCGGTAGGCCACCACCTCGATGGCTTCGGGCTGCACCTGGCTTTCGCCGGGAAACACCAGCTCGAACAGGCGCTCCTTGGCGATGGCGTGCCCGGGCTTGCCCAGCAAGGCCCGCAACAGGGAAAGCTCTCTCGGCGCCAGCTCCATGGGCTGGCCAGCGAAGTACACCGCACCGCTGTCTTTCTCCACGTGCATGCCGCACCACACCGGCCCGCGCCCGGCACTGCCTGTTGCCTGGTCGGCGCTGCCCGAGCGACGCACCAGCGCCCGAAGTCGAGCTTCGAGTTCGTCAAGGTCGAACGGCTTGGGCAGGTAGTCGTCGGCGCCGGTGTTCAGGCCGAGGATGCGGTCGCCTACGGTGCCGCGCGCGGTGAGGATGATCACCGGCGTTTCCAGGCCAGCCGCACGCGCCTGGCTCAGCACCTCAAGGCCGTCCACCCCGGGCAGGCTCAGGTCGAGCAGCACCGCATCGGGCAGGCTGGCCTGCCACAGGGCGAGTGCGCGGGCGCCGTCGTCGCAGCTGAGCACCTGCACGCCGCGCCGCTCGAAGCTGCGCCGCAGGGTGGTCTGCATGGTGGCGTTGTCTTCGATCAGCAGCAGTTTCATGAGCCTCGATTATGGGCACGACCCCTGCGCTGCCCGAGCGCTCCACAGGGTTTGTACGGATGAGGTGGACAGCGGACTGACAGCCTGCAAACCGAGCATGCAGCCTGTCCGATCGCTGCACCGGACGCATCAGGCTTGTTGCGGTTGTCCATCCATTCCTTGAGGTCAATACGAAAAAAAATGCGATCGCCCTGGGCGTTCTGGGTCTGTTCAGTGGACTGGTTTCTGCCCAGTCGTCCGTGGCCTTGTACGGCGTTGTTGACGTCGCCGTGGAGCGCGTCAAAGGCGCCACTTCGCTCACCCGTGTCACCTCGGGCCAGCAGCAGGGTTCGCGCTGGGGACTGCGCGGAACCGAAGACCTGGGCGGCGGGCTCAAGGCCATGTTCGTTCTGGAGGCGGGCATCAATGCAGACACCGGCACGCTCGGCCAGGGCGGACGGGCGTTCGGCCGCCAGAGCTACGTCGGGCTGGGTGGTGGCTGGGGCGCCGTGCGCCTGGGCCGCCAGTACACGCCCATGGACGACATCGCCAGCATCATCGGCACCAAAACCTACGACGTGCTCAGTGTGGTGCCCATCATCGGCAACGGCGACTACAACCGCGTGGACAACGCGCTCACCTACGTCTCGCCGACCGTGGCCAACACCGCGTTCCAGCTCCAGTACAGCCTGGGCGAAGAGCGCGTCAGCACCAACACCAGCAAGGACTTCGCCAAGCAGCTCAGCGCTCACGCGCTGTACGCCAATGGCCCGCTGACCGCCGGCATTTCGCTGATGCAGGTGACCGATGCCGACGGCGTGCTCGCCGGCAAGCAGGGCCGCGACGCGGTGTTGCTGGCGGGCGCCTACGACTTCGGCAGCTTCAAGCTGTCGGCCTACTACGACGCCGAAGACAAGGCCGCGAAGAAGCTCAAGGTCTATGGCCTGGCGGCGGCGTTCAAGTTCGGTGACACCACGGTGTCGGTGGGCGCTGCGCAGGCCAAGGATGTGAACGGTTCGGCCGCTGCCGTCAGCGACGACGCACGCCTCTACACGCTGCAGGCCAGCCACAACCTGTCCAAGCGCACAGCCATTTACGGCCACCTCACCGCTGTCGACAACGACACTGCGTCCGCGCTGGGCTTCAACAGCCCGGTGGCCGGCTCGAACTCCAACGGTATCCAGTTCGGATTGCGTCACCGCTTCTGAAATCCTGTCCGCCCTCTCAGGGTTTCTCCCAAGGTGGCGGACAGCGAATTGACAGGCCTCGGCCGCAAGATAGCAACGTCAGATCACACACAGCAGGAGACACACCATGCGTCGCGACACCTTCCTCAAATCCCTGGCCGCTCTGGCCGCCGCCGGCGCCTTGCCCAATGCAGCCTGGGCCAGCGCCAACATCAAGATGATGATCCCTGCCAACCCCGGCGGTGGCTGGGACGGCACCGGCCGTGCGCTGGGCGAAGCCCTGCGCGACGCGGGCGTGGCCTCCTCGGTCACGTTCGAAAACAAGGGCGGTGCCGCTGGCGCCATTGGTCTGGCCCAGTTCTTCAACGCCAGCAAGGGCGACCCGAATGCGCTCATGGTGATGGGCGCGGTCATGCTCGGCGGCATCATCACCGGCAAGCCGCCGGTGTCCGTGACCCAGCTCACCCCCATTGCGCGCCTGACCACCGAATACAACGTGTTCGTGCTGCCGTCCAACTCGCCTTTCAAGACCATGAAGGACGTGGTCGATCAGCTCAAAAAGGACCCCGGCAGCGTCAAGTGGGGTGGCGGCTCGCGCGGCGCCACCGAGCACATTGCCGCGGCGCAGATCGCGCAGTCGGTGGGGGTGGATGCCTCCAAGATCAACTACGTGCCGTTCCGTGGCGGTGGTGAGGCCACCGCAGCCATCCTGGGTGGCAACGTCACCGTGGGCGGCAGCGGCTACAGCGAGTTCCAGCAGTACATCGAGAGCGGCAAGATGCGCGCGATCGCGGTCACCTCCGGCCAGCGCATCAAAGGCATCGACGTGCCCACGCTCAAGGAGCAGGGCATCGACGTGGAGATCGGCAACTGGCGCGGCGTGTATGGCGCACCAGGGATCACACAGGCCCAGCGCGATGCGCTGACTGCGATGGTCGTCAAGGCCACGCAAAGCAAGGCCTGGACCGCGGCGCTGGAGAAGAACAACTGGACGCCCGCGCTGCTCACCGGCAAGGCGTTCGACGAGTTCGTGGACAAGGATTTTTCATCTTTGCGCGCCACGATGGTCCGCGCAGGCATGGTTTGAGCCTGTGTCCATGACCACCCCCAACGCAAGGTCTGAGAGCCCCAACCACCGCCCCGGCCAGATGGCCATGGGCGTCGGCGCGCTGATCGTGGCCGCCGTGCTCGCCTGGGGTGCGCTGGACATTCCCTCCGACGCGGGCTATGCCGGCGTCGGCCCCAATTTCCTGCCCTGGGTGATCGGCGCGGCGCTGGGCCTGTGCGGCGTGATGCTGATCCGCGAGGTGCTCACCGGCGGCTACCGCCAGATGGAAGAACCCTCTGGCGCGGCGCGCGGCGACTGGCGCGCGCTGGCCTGGGTGTCGGCGGGAGTGTTGCTCAATGCATCACTCATCACCACCATCGGCTTCATCCTGAGCTGCTCGCTGTGTTTTGTGCTGGCGGTGCGCGGCCTGCGCGCGAGCGAAGGCAAGCCCATCGGCAATCTTCGCCAGACCGTCAAGGACGCCGTCACCGGCATGTTGATCGCTGCACCCGTGTACTGGCTCTTCACCAAATTGCTCGCGGTGAACCTGCCGGGCATCACGGCCTCGGGCTGGATCTGAGCGCGAAGGCTGAATCACCATGATGGACGTTCTCACCCAGCTCATGGGTGGCTTTGCCACAGCCGGCACCCCGATCAACCTGCTCTGGGCCTTCGCGGGCTGCGCACTGGGCACCGCCATCGGCGTGCTGCCGGGTCTTGGCCCGGCGGTCACGGTGGCCATGCTGCTGCCGATCACCGGCCAGGTCGAACCCACGGCCTCGATGATCTTTTTCGCCGGCATCTACTACGGCGCCATGTACGGCGGCTCGACCACCTCCATCCTGCTCAACACGCCCGGTGAAACCGGCACCATGGTGACCGCGCTCGAAGGCTTCAAGATGGCCAAGAGCGGGCGCGCCGGCGCGGCGCTGGCCAGTGCGGCCATCGGTTCGTTCGTGGCCGGCAGCATCGCCACCATCCTGGTCACGCTGTTCGCACCCATCCTCGCCGAGTTCGCGGTGCAACTGGGCCCGCCGGAATACTTCTGCCTCATGCTGCTGGCCTTCACCACGGTGAGTGCCGTGCTCGGCAAGAGCACGCTGCGCGGCCTCACGGCGCTGTTCTTCGGCCTGGCGCTGGGCCTGATCGGTATCGACCAGATCACTGCGCAGGTACGCTATACCGCCGGTGTGCTGGAATTCATGGACGGCATCGAGGTGGTGCTGGTGGCTGTGGGCCTGTTCGCGGTGGCCGAGGCGCTATACAACGCGCTGTACGAAGGCCGCAGCCCGGCCTTCATGAACAAGATGACCAAGGTGCACATGTCGCGCGCCGACTGGCGCCGCTCGTGGCCTGCCTGGTTGCGCGGCACCGCCATTGGTTTTCCGTTCGGCACCATCCCGGCCGGCGGCTCGGAGATCCCCACCTTCCTGAGCTATGCCACCGAACGCAAGCTGGCCAGCCCTGAACACAAGGCCGAGTTCGGCACCACCGGTGCCATCGAAGGTGTGGCCGGTCCCGAGGCGGCGAACAACGCGGCGGTGACCGGCACACTTGTGCCGCTGCTCACGCTGGGCATTCCCACCTCGGTCACGGCAGCCATTCTGCTGAGCGCGCTGCAGAACTACGGCATCAACGCCGGGCCGCAGCTGTTCCAGACCTCGTCCAACCTGGTGTGGGCGCTGATCGCTTCGCTCTACATCGGCAACGTGATGCTGCTGGTGCTCAACCTGCCGATGGTGGGCCTGTGGGTCAAGCTCCTGAAGATCCCGCGCCCACAGCTCTACGCGGGCATCCTGATCTTTGCCACAGTGGGTGTGTACGGGATGCGCCAGAGTTCGTTCGATTTGTTCCTGATGTACGGACTGGGTTTGCTGGGGGTGGTGATGCGCCGCTACGACTTCCCCACGGCGCCCGTCATCGTCGGTTTGATCCTGGGCCCGATGGCCGAGGCGCAGATGCGCAATGCGCTGTCCATTGGCGAAGGCAGCTGGATGGTGTTTGTGCAGCGTCCCATGTCGGCCACGCTGCTGGCGGTGGTGGTGATGGTGTTGCTGGTGCCTCGGTTGCTGGCGCGTCGGGTTGCTGTTTAGAGGGTTGCACCTCGCGGGCTCGTGAGCGCATGGCGCTTTGCTCCGCGAATGTCCCCCGGGGCCTTTGGCCCCTCCGCCTTTATTTCGCTGCGCAGAACGCCATGCGCTCACGACCCTGAAGTGAAGTTGGAGTGAGTCCTGCCAAGTGCCAACGAGGTCATCGGCGGCCATGGGGCACGGCGCAGCGAAATAAAGGCGGAGGGGCCGCAGGCCCCGGGGGACATTCGCGGAGCCGTGCCCCGTGGTCGCCGATGACCGGACCCGCCGGAGAACATCGGCCCGAGAAAACAGGGGGTTCCACCACAGGGAGAAGATACCCACCGGGGGTACCATCCAGCCATGATCCGGGACGACCGCCTTCCGCGCGACGCGCAAAGCATTCTTGAACTGGCCGCCAGGTCCATGTTCGAGCTGTTTGCGAACGCCAGCGAAGGCATGATGCTGGTCGACCGCAATGCCCGAGTGGTGTGGATCAACGACCAGTACCGGCGTTTTCTGCCCGCGCTCGGCTTCCAGCGCGAAGAAGATTTTGTGGGCCACCCGGTCTCCAGCGTGGTGCAGAACACGCAGATGCACCAGGTGCTCGCCACCGGCAAACCCATCCTCATCGACCTGCTCACCAACAAGGCCGGCACCTTTGTGGTCAGCCGCATTCCGCTGCGCGACGACGCGGGCGAAGTCATCGGCGTGCTGGGCATCGTGTTGTTCGACCACCCTGAGACCACGCTGCAGCCGCTCATTTCAAAGTTCGCACGGCTGGAGCAAGACCTGAGCGATGCACGCCGCGAACTCGCCAGCCAGCGCCGCACCAAATACACCTTTGCTAGCTTCGTGGGCAGCAGCGCCGCAGCGCTTGAGGTGAAGCGCCAGGCGCGCCGCGCAGCGCAGTCGTCCAGCCCGGTGCTGCTGCTGGGGGAGACCGGCACCGGCAAGGAACTGCTCGCGCACGCCATCCACGCCGCCTCGCCGCGTGCCGGCCGGCCGTTCGTGAGCGTGAACATGGCGGCTGTGCCCGACACCTTGCTGGAAGCCGAGTTTTTCGGCGTGGCACCGGGTGCCTACACCGGGGCCGACAAAAAGGGCCGCGACGGCAAGTTCAAACTGGCCGATGGCGGCACCCTGTTTCTGGACGAGTTGGGTGACATGCCGATGTCGGTGCAGGTCAAGCTCTTGCGAGCCTTGCAGGAGGGCGAGATCGAGCCGCTGGGCTCGAACAAGCTGGTGTCGTTTGACGTGCGCGTGGTGGCCGCCACCTCGCGCGACCTGCAGCAGATGGTGCGCGACGGCAGCTTTCGCGAAGACCTGTACTACCGCCTCAACGTGTTGCC
>NZ_JALHLX010000022.1 GCF_022844385.1 Hydrogenophaga sp.
AGCCTGAAAGGCTGTCTTTGACAGCTATAATTCGAGGCTTGTCGGCGTGTAGCGCAGCCTGGTAGCGCACTTGCATGGGGTGCAAGGGGTCGCGAGTTCGAATCCCGCCACGCCGACCAATAAAATCAACGGGTTAGCTCAGAAATGAGCTAACCCGTTTTTCTTTCCGGAGCCCGTGGGGTAAACGTTGGGGTAAACAGCCGCAACGCTGTCGGTTCTTCAATGGACCAGAAAAACGCCCACGACGACAGGTTGAACGCGATGGTGTCAGGCTGAGGGTGTACGGCGTGGCCATGACCGTGGCGGACTGTTTTAAGCACCGAAACAAGATCGGCCTCGACGTGGCCCTTGAGGCACTCAAGGACGCTCGTTCGAGGAACAAGGCGTCGGTGGACGAGATCTGGCGCTATGCAACTATATGCCGCGTGGCCAACGTGATGCGGCCTTACCTGGAAAGCATCGGATGAGTCGTCTCAGTGGTGGGCCGAATGGCTTCACCAGGTCACCGGCGCACATCAAGTTGTTTGCGTGCCCGGATCTCACATGTTCACTCAAACAGGGGCCTGCAACCCATAGGCCTGTGCAATTCGCGTCACCAGTTCGATCACGCTGATCTTCCCAAGCTGAAGGGCTTGCGGATCGATGGAGGTGTCTGCCGCGACCTCGGCGAGAAACCTGGCGAGGTCCGAACCGATCTTGGGGTCGAGTGGAATGAGGGTGGTGGGCGCCAGGAGTTGCGACAGGCGCAGCACGTCGTTGAGATGTTTGCGGATGTCTCTGGCATCGATGGCGGCGCCCTGGTCTTTGCGTGCCTGCAGATCCAGCCATGCGATGGCTTTCAGCGGAATCAGCCGGTCCTCTCCGACCCAGGAAAGGCCTCCTATCTCACGCCGGCCTGCCAGGATGAACGCGTAGTAGGTTTCGTCCAGCAAGATGGCAGAAAGACTGGACACCGCCTCATCCAGCGGGATCGGGGTGAGCTGGCTGCCCTCGGCGGGCGTCAAACCATCGGGAACTCGTGCAAACAGTTCGATCATGGCCGGGTAGCGCTCGTCCGCGGGCTTCTGGAAGCGGTAGAACTTCGGCTTTCCGGTGTCACTGACCTGATGCAGCTGATAGCCCCCTGCATTCACGAACTGCCAGAACGCTGCGCCAAAGGCCGGGGTCAGCACCTCCACATGCAGGACGATGTCCAGGTCCTTGGTCGCCCGAAACTGGAGCCCGGCATCCTCCATCGTCAGGCTCGCGGCGGTCCCACCAATCAGCAGATACTGGTCGGCGTACGCGGCAAACCTTTCCCGGAAGAGATCCAGCCCTCTCACCATGGAAGTTGTCCTTTCAGTTCGTCGAGGGCCTGCAGGACACGCTCATCCATGCTGTCCTGCAGACTGAGGGTGAGCGACAGTGGATCGACAGTCCCCCGGCCTGGCACCAGCGCCGGATCGTAGATCCAGAGCTCAAGCTCTTGCGCCGCATCGGATGGTTCCGGCGCCTCGCGGGCACCGGCTTTAAGGGCCTCTCGCCATTCTGCGAAGGTGATGGCGCACACCGGTTGTCGTGGCTCCGTGAGCATGGAATCGCGTGCGAGTGCGCTCAGGCCTGCCAGCCGCCACTGGCGCCCTGGTGGCAAGGTTTCTCTCACGGCCCACAACGTCCGGCGCACAGGGCTGCGGAGCAAGGGCCTTGCCATCTCCCAGATTTCCTGTGGCGGTAACTCGCGGTGCAACCATTGTGAGCGTCCCATCCTGCGTGTCGCGGCAAGACCCGCCGCGTTCAGTTCCCTGACCGCTCGGGACAAGGTCATGGGGGTGTAGCCCATGTCCGATGCCAGCCTGGCTGGTCGCCAATCGTTGGCCAGAGGCTCGTTCATCAATGCGGAAATGAGGATCGCCTGCGTCGATGGGCTCAGGGCGGCGCCAGAGGACGGCGGCCGCTGCCTGAAGTGCTCGCGAAGGTCCAGGCCCAGGTCGGGCAGGTAGAGCTGGTTGCCCGGCACGATGAACGGGACCTTCTGTTCGATCAGGCGTTTGCGCTCGTACGACGCCAGGGCATCGGTCACGAACACAACCGGCTGTTTTCCCTGCTCCCGCACCTTGTCCAGCCGGATGCGGATGTCACCCAAGGCCTGCTTTTGATTCGATGGAGAGATCGCCAGCACGACAGGACGGCCCAGCAGTTCAAGCTCGACAAACTGGAACGCGTCTTGAAGGAAATACGGCAGCCCGCTGGCTTGCGCCCAAGGCTTTTCCTGAGGCGTGGGAATGCCCAACACCTCGTTGAGGTACTTCCGGGTGGCAGCGACCAGCATCAAACTTGAACCTTATATAACAAAGAAACCGAACGATAACATCGACAATGTTATCGTGCAAAATTATGTTATGAAGATTCTGAGCCGGGTTCCTGACCATCTGCAGCGAACCTCATGTGGACAAAACCGGCCACGATAGATCGTTCTGTCTGTGGCCGTACTCGAAGTACCCGATACGTGCCTCGTCGGACGAGGTCTGCTCCCTGAGCAGTGCGGCGGCCACCGCTTCCAGCGGTGCCAGGCAACTGGATGCAGACGTAGGCCTCGCGCTCAGAAGTCATAGTCGTCACTGGGCTTCCTGGGCCTGCCCATTCGTGCCGGCCGACGTGCGGCTTCAAGTGCCTTGCCGTGAAGGTCGGCGTCGGGGTCTGCCACGACGTCCACTGATTTGTCCAGACCCAGCGCCCAGACAACGGTGATGCACACACCGATTGCAGTGCCAGGTCGGCCCAGCTCCAGCGCCGTCAGGGTGTTGCGGTTGATGCCGGCTTTGCTGGCGAGATCGGCTACGGACCAGCCCCGTCGGATGCGAGCGATCCGGATGCGCTGCCCCAGCTGTATCACCTGTTCAGCAGCGCGGGCTGGTGTGTTGAATTTGCCCATTAATCTAGGCGTTGATGGTCAAAATGCCCATCAAAGTAGGCAAAGTGCATGGGGTATTCCGGAAAGTTCGCTGCCTTGGGGCTTTGCTCAGACGTGCTTTCTGAAGACTCTTGGGTTGGCTAACTTGATAGGTCATGCCGTGCCTGACGGTCCCAGGATGGCATCAATCTGCTTCCCCAGCTTGTCCCAGGCCGCTTTTTTCTCATCGGCGAACTCGTGGTGCAGGTAGTGGCGCCGCACCCGGCTGCCGGCCATCACGTGGTTCTGGCAGCGATCGATGATGTCGGGCAGGATGCCCAGCGCCTGCATCATGGTGGCGCCGGTGCGCCGCATGTCGTGCGGTGTCCACTCGCGGTGGCTGCCGCTCTTGAGCACCAGCGCGTTGTCATTGGCCCGGCGTGACAGGTCCTTGCGGGTCTTGAACTGGATCTGTCGGTCGCCCACCTGCTTGGACACGGTCTTGACGTCGATGTGGGTGTCTTCCTTGTGGTTGCCCGCCGGGAAGCAGTAGGGCGATGTTCCGGTCAGCGCATTGAGTGCCTGGAACTGGCACAGCGAGAAGTCCGAGAGGTAGATCCGGTGGCCCTGCTTCTTGCCCATCGGTCCCTTGACGTTCTCGATCGGGATGGTCCAGTAGCGCTCTGCCAGGTCCACGTCTTCCCAGCGGGTCATCAGCAGCTCGCCGATACGGCACAGCGTGCCCAGGCAGATCCAGATCGCCAGCTGGGTCTCGCGCTTGAGCGGGCGCTGCACCTCGTACTTGTGACCGGCCGGGGTCTCTTCGTAGTCCGCCTCCATGCGCTCGAAGATCGCCTGCAGTTCCTGCAGCTCCTTGGACGAGAGCACGCGGTCGCGCTCGTTGACCATGTCGAAGTCTTTGGAGACGATCTCGCGGATCTCGATCAGGTCGGCCGGGTTGCCTTCGATCAGCAGGCCGCGCCAGGGCTGGCGCTTCTCGGCCCAGGCGAACAGCTGCACCAGATCCTGGTGCACGCGCACGGACATGCGGTTCACGCCACGCGCCACCATGGTCCGTAGGACCTTGCGCAGGTCGTGCTCGGTGATGCTGCGTACGGGCTTCTCGCCCAGCACGGGCAACACGTCCTTCTCGAACGAGCGGCGCAGTTCGGCATTGCCGTCCTTTCGCGCCACGCCATCGGCCAGCCAGGCGTCGAACATGTCCTTGAAGGGCCTGTTCTGGCTGGCCTCGGCGGCTGCCTGTGCAATGGTCGCCTCGACCGCGGCCTGGTTCTCGATGCGCTCGGCCTTCTTGTGGTCGTTGGGGTTGACCCCGGAACGAGCAAGTTCACGGGCTTCATCGCGCAGGCGGCGAATCTGCTCCATGGACACGTTGGGCCAGGTGCCACACGGGTACCAAGCGATCTTGCCGTCCCACCGGAAGGCGAATTTGAAGCGGGCGGACACGCTCTGGTCGTTGGCGACCCGGACTTCGCCGATGAGTCCGTCGCCGTCACTGAGGGTGTCGCCACGCCAATCCGGAGGCATGGCCTTGAGCTCCAGCGTCGTCCACTTTTTGCCCTTTCCCGCCTTCGGGTACCGTGTCATGAGACCTCCATGGGGTAAACGGTGGGGTAAACAAAAAAACGCTGTCAGTGTATTTCGTGGGACGGCCTGGGATCAAGTATCCTTTTTATCTATATGATTTAAAAGAGAAAAAGTCGTCCCATAACGTCCCAGGAAATCTCGCAAGATTTCACGTATATTTCTATGGGGTGCAAGGGGTCGCGAGTTCGAATCCCGCCACGCCGACCATTGGCATCTGAAAGCCCGCAACCGAAAGGTTGCGGGCTTTTTCAGTTTCTGGCGCCCGAATGTCCGTTCGCCCCAGTGTCAGCGCGGCCGAGCAAAGCCGGATGCAATCCACGCCTGGGCGCTGTCGACGTTGAGTTTGAAGGTCGGTGGCGCGGGTACGCGCGCCAGTTCTTCATCGAAATCGTTCACCGCGCTCAGGGTCGCGGTGGCGCCTTCCTCGTCGGGCACGATGGCCAGCGCGACTCGAAGGCGCTGACCATCAACCGTCAAGGTGACGTTCTTGTTGAGCTGCGCATGCAGTTGCTGCTCGGAACGGCGGATGACTTCCCTGGCGGTTTTCACCAAGGTGTTGAAGGCGGCGGTGTCCAGGGGCTTGGGGTTTTTCTTGTCGCGGCCCATGGTCCAGGGGCCCACCAGGGCCGGCTCGGTGGCGCCGTCCAGGTGCATGGCCACCGCCCAGCCGTCGTCGTCTTCGTTCTTGATCACGCGGGCGGTCCAGTGCCCGTCGCTCCAGAGACGGTCTTGGTGAATGGGTTCGTTGGTATCAAAGGTCATGGTGATGGTGAAGCGGGGACAAGTGTTTTCGGAAGTGCGGAAGCAGTCGATACTGTAAGGACTGTCACCACCGTCAAGGAGGCCGACCTTGAGCTTCAGATCCGATCCTGGCGCTTCGTCTCGCGAGCCCATCTTTGCCTCGATGCCCGAGCACATGCCAGGCGCGTTGTTGCAGTATGTGCTGGGGCCCGGGGGTGAGCATCGTATCTGCTGGATGAGCCCCGGCTGCCAGGAAATCTGGGAGGTAGTGGCGCAAGCCGCCGTGCAAGATGCCGATCTGTTGTGGTCGCTGGTGGATGCGCAAGACTTGGTGGCCATGCGGGCCTCGGTGCTTGAATCGGCTCGTTCGCTGCAAGACTGGACGCAAGACTGGCGCATCACCACACCGTCGGGCCGGCACAAGTGGCTTCATGGTGTTGGAAGGCCGCAACGTCAGCCCGACGGCTGGGTGGTCTGGAACACGGTCGTCGTGGATGTGACCGACAGCAAGCGTTCGGGGGATGCCATGCGCGACAGCGAAGCGCGGTTTCGGCAACTGCTGGAGTACGTGCCCAACGTCTCGGTGCAGGGCTACGGCCTGGATCTCACCACCCGCTACTGGAATCAGGCCTCGGAGCGCCTGTATGGCTATTCAGCTGCGGAGGCGATTGGTCGAAACTTGCTGGACCTGATCATTCCGCCCGAGATGCATGCGGGCGTGGTCGGTGCCGTGACCGAAATGATCGAGAGTGGTCTGCCGATTCCCGCTGCCGATCTGAGCTTGCGCCGCAAGGACGGCACGTTCGTCGAGGTGCATTCCAGCCACGTGTACCTCAACATCCCCGGTCGCGAGCCGGAGTTCTATTGCATCGACTTTGATCTGACCGAGCGCCGGGACTCCGAGGCGATCCGCGCGCTGCTGCAGTCACAACTGCGCGAGTCGCAGAAAATGGAGGCTCTGGGCACGCTCGCCGGCGGCGTGGCGCACGACTTCAACAACATCGTGGCCGCGATCATCGGCAATGTGGAGCTGGCGCTGGACGACGTGCCCGCCAACAGCCCGGCGCGCACGAGCTTGATGGAGATCCGCAAGGCGAGCCGGCGCGCACGCGATCTGGTGCAGCAGATCCTCGCGTTCAGCCGGCGCCAGGTGCTCGAGCGGCAGGTGATCGAGCTGGCGCCAGTGGTCGAAGAGTCGGTGCGCTTGTTGCGCGCCACCTTGCCGGCGGGCGTGGAACTGAACGTGCACATCGGTGCTGGTGTTCCCCGTGTGCTGGCCGATGCCACCCAGATCGAACAGGTCTTGCTCAACCTTTGCACCAATGCCTGGCAGGCAGTTCGAGGTGTTGCACAAGGGCGTGTTGCGATCCGGCTGGAGTCGCATGTGGACAGTCCTGCAGCAGCGGGCGCTGCGCCGACCGCGTGGGCCCGGTTGACCGTGAGCGACAACGGACAGGGCATGAGCGATGAGACGCGTGCGCGCATGTTCGAGCCGTTCTTCACCACCAAACCGCCCGGCAAGGGCACGGGGCTGGGACTGGCGGTGGTGCACGGCATTCTGCGGGATCACGACGCGGTGATGGAGGTGCAGAGCGCTCCGGGGGAGGGCTCCATCTTTTCGGTGAGCTTTCCTGCGGTACTCGGGGCGGCTTCGGCCACCGTGTCACACATGGCGCAGCAGGTGCACCCCCAGCGCGCCGCATCCCCTCAGGGCGCCCACATCCTGTACGTGGACGACGACGAGATGATCGCGTTCCTGATGGAGCGCCTGCTTCAGCGCGAGGGTTACCGCGTCACGGTGTTCACGCACGCCGCGCAAGCGCTGGTGGCGCTGCGTGAGCAGGCCGAGCCCTTCGATCTGGTCATCACCGACTACAACATGCCCGGCATGTCGGGGCTGGATTTTGCACGCGCTGTCAAGGCTCAGTGGCCCGACTCGCCAGTGGCCATCACTTCAGGCTACATCTCGGAAGAACTGCGGGCTCAGGCGCCAGCGGCGGGCGTGAGTGAGCTGATCTACAAGCCGAACACGGTGGAAGAGTTGTTCGCAGCGGTCGATCGGCTGGTGCGCAGCGTGCTCGGGCCCCAGCAACGCGGCTGATCTTCAGGGCACCAGCCACACCAGCGCGTCGTCGGTCAGTCGGGCACGCCGGTGGCCCGTGCGGGCCAGCTCCAGCCAGTCGATGTGTTCGATGCGCGCAGTCACCACGGCCAGGTGGTGCGCGCCATGTTCGTGGTCTGTGTGGTCCCCCAAAGCCGAGCCCGGCGCTTGCGGACTGAGGTAGTCGCCCGCGGCAGCCGACTGGGAGACCCGCGCCCAGGCTGCGTCGACCAGTGGACCTTCGGTGTGCACCTGCGTGGCGACGCGCACACGCAATTGCCAGTTCAGGCGTTTGCTCCAGAACACGAAGGCGGCCGCTGGCACCGCCTGCAGCTCGACCACCTTGGGACTGCGACGATCGGTGAAAAAACTGAGTTGTGAAGCCGTGGCATCGGCAGCACGCAGCACCACGGTTCGCGCCTGGGGCAGGCCGTCCAGCCCGGTCGTGGCCAGCACCGGCGTGCGCCATTCGTGGTGGCGGTCCACCGTCGCGCGCTGCAGTTCGGTCCAGATGCGGTGGTGAATGTCGGCGGCGGTGCCCGGCGGCTCCTGGCCCATGTCAATGCTCGGCCGGCGCCGAAGCGGGCCCCGCTGCCGCCTTCTCGCGCGCCTGGCGTTGTTCGCGCTCGCGGATCACTTTCTTGACGTCGTACAACTGCCAGACACCAAAGCCCAAGATGACCAGAAAGACGCCGAGTTCGAGCCAGATACCCATGCTGTGTGCCTCGCAAAGGGGAGTGTTGTGGAGCGGGCTGATGGTGCCTGAAGGCCCATGCCGGTGCAATACAGTGCGGTATGTCCGACGAATACCAGATTGAAATCCCCGCCTCCTTCATGGCCTTGTATGTGCTGCCGGGGCGGCAGAAGCCCAGCCTGCCGCGCGATGAACTGGCCGCGCGTTACGAGCTCTGCGAAGACATGGCCCAGTTGCTCACGGAGACCGCGCGCAACATGGAGTTCAGCCTCGGACTGGCCGAGAGCGATGTGCTC
Source organism: Hydrogenophaga sp. (assembly GCF_022844385.1). Lineage (GTDB taxonomy): Bacteria > Pseudomonadota > Gammaproteobacteria > Burkholderiales > Burkholderiaceae_C > Hydrogenophaga. The sequence continues at coordinate 8,310 of NZ_JALHLX010000022.1, forward strand.
ATCCGTTGTCTGCAAGGGCTGAGGGTCGAGCCTGCGGTGGTGAGCGAGGCCGAGTCTGTGTGGGTGGTGCGCCGGCTGGCCGAGCTGTTGGGTTGGTCGGATGCGGGTCTGCAGCTTTAACGCGTTGGCTCGGGCGTCCCGGTGCGCAACCACAGCAGTGCCGCCAGCGCGCTGAGGCCCAAACCGCCCGACACCCACAATGCTCCCGCGCCCCAGCGCTCGATGCACAAGCCAAACAGCAGTGGCGCAAAGGCTTGCGCCACGCGCGAGGGCGCCATCATGATGCCTTGCCGCTGGCCGTAGCCCACGGGGCCAAAGTACACCAGTGGCAGCGTACCCTTGGCAATGGTGAGGATGCCGTTGCCGGCGCCATGCAGCAACGCAAATGCTGGCCCTGCGACTGGACCGAGCAGCATCCAGCACGCCACGCCCACTGGGTGCGCCAATGCCGCTGCACGCGCCGACAGCAAGGGGTGCAGGCGGCGCAGGAACCCGAATTCCAGCATGCGCCCCGCCACCTGTGCCGGGCCGACCAGGGCACCGATGGCGACCGCCCCGGCCAGCGTGGCGCCGCTGGCCACCAGCAGTTGTGGCAAGTGCGCTGCCATGGCGGTGCTGATGAACCAGGTGGCAGCGAACACGTAGGACAGGACCCAGGCTGTGAAGCGGTGCGGCGGTGCGGCGGGCGTTTGCGCCGTCTGCGTCGGCACATCCTGTGTCTGTAGCGGCTCACGCGGCGCAGTGGCGCGCGGAATGCTCGCGTTCAATGGCAGCCCTGCCAACAAATGCAGGGCGGCCCAGGCCAGGCAAGCGCCACGCCAGCCGAACTCGGTCTCCATCAGCCCGGTGAAGGGCCAGCCCACAGTGCTGGCAAAGCCGGCCACGAGCGTGATGCCGGTGATGGATGCGCGTGCCTGCGTGCCCTGAAGGCGAACCAGTGCGGCAAACGCGGCCTCATACAGCCCGCTGCCCATGGCCACGCCAATCAACAACCAGGCAAGCATCAGGCCGGTGGTGTCCTGCACCAAGGACAGGCTGGCCAGCCCGGCGGCGAACAGGACGCTGGTGCCCATGAGCACCGGACGACCTCCCCAGCGGTCGATGGCGCGACCGGCGAACGGCCCCAGCACCGCCGAGGCGAGCAGGGCCACGGTGAACGCGATCCAGATGTGCGAGATCGGCAGGCCCAGATCGTCGGCCATGGGCCGTGCCAGCAGGGCAGGCAGGTAGTAGGTGGAACCCCAGGCCAGTGTCTGTGCTGTTCCCAGGCGCAGGACAAGAGGCCAGGTGCGTGGGGTGGTCATGCGAAGAGAGTGCGTGACCGACCCGACCGCCAAGCCTCAGGCGATATCGAAGGCGTGGAAGCCGAAGCGCCCCTGCCGGCGGTCGGCAAAGTAATGCTCCAGCGTCTCCCTGACGGTGCGAAACGCGATCTCGTCCCAGGGGATCTGGTCTTCCGTGAACAGCCTGGCTTCGATGGTTTCGTGCCCGGGATCAAACACGTCGCTGAGCAGGCGGGCGCGGTAGTAGATGTGCACCTGGCCCACGCGCGAGACGTTCATGAGCGTGAAGATCTCGCCCATTTCAAACTGGGCGCCAGCTTCTTCCACTGTTTCGCGCGCCGCGCCTTCTGCTGTGGTTTCGTTGAGCTCCATGAAGCCGGCTGGCAGCGTCCATTTGCCGAACCGTGGCTCGATGTTGCGCTTGCAGAGCAACACGTATTGACCACTGTCGCCCCACACCGGCACCGTGCCCACCACGTTGAGCGGGTTGTCGTAGTGCACCAGGTGGCAAGCCGGGCAGACTGCGCGGGGTTTGGTGTCGCCGTCATCGGGCAGGCGCAGCACAACGGCGGTGCCGCAGTTGCGGCAGTGTTTGGCGGGTGGTCGGAGCATCGGATCAGTTTAGCGGGCCGTCGTGAAGGCGAAAAAAAGCCGGGCTGCAAGGCCCGGCTTTCTGCAGAGTATTGGCTTCAGGCTTTCTTGCCGTGCTTCACGATCAGCGCCTTGGCGGTTTCCAGCAGTTCCTTGCCGTTGAAGCCGCGCTTGTCCATGTCCTGCACCCACTCGATTTCAACGAGGCGTGCCTTGCGGCGGAACTCCTGTGCTTCGGCCGCAGGGATGGTGTAGATGGTGTTGCCCTGCTTCACCGCCGATTCGCGGCCTGCAGCATCACCTCCCTGCTGGGTCTTGCCCAGCCAGCCCGAGGTTTCCAGGCCGGAGTTCTTGTCGATCACGGCCTTGAGGTCGGGTGGCAGGCTGGCGTATTTCGCCTTGTTCATGGCCATCACGAAAGTGGTGGTGTAAAGCGCGCCGCCGGCGGGGTCGAACTCGCTGTGGAACTTGGTGAGTTCCTGCACCTTGACCGAGGGCACAACTTCCCACGGGATCACGCAACCATCGATGACACCTTTGGACAGCGCATCGGGGATCTGCGGCAGCGGCATGCCCACGGGCGTTGCGCCGAGGTAGCCGAGCATCTTGGTGATCTGGCGGGTCGGGCCACGCACCTTGGAGCCGCGCAGGTCTTCAGCGGTTTTGACCTGTTTGCTGCGCATGTGGAACATGCCGGGTCCGTGCACCTGCAGGGCGATGGGCTGCACATCCTTGAACTCGTCCTTGGCCACGGTCTGCACATATTCCCAATAAGCCTTGGAGGTGGCTTCGGCGTTGTTCATCATGAACGGCAGCTCGAACACTTCAATGCGCGGGAAGCGGCCTGGCGTGTTGCCCGGCAGGGTCCAGACGATGTCGACCACACCGTCGCGCGCCTGGTCGAACAGCTGCACCGGCGAGCCGCCGAGCTGCATGGCCGGGTAGGCCTCGAACTTGATGCGGCCGCCCGAGTCTTTCTCGACCTTGTCCATCCAGGCCTTGTGCATGTTGAGCCACACGTTGGACTGCGGCGACATGAAGGTATGGAACTTGAGTGTGACGCTTTGCTGGGCAAATCCCACCAGGGCGGGTGCGCCGAGCGCGATGGCCGCGCCGGACTGGATCAAGGTTCTGCGTTGGATCATGAAGAAGTCTCCTGAGGTCGATGAAAAAGTGAATCGAGGATAGGGGGCGGCGGTGTGGATCGTGAGAGGTCAAACCCGCAAGAGCGCACTGGGGGTTCTACGTAGAACCAGATCGGTGCGTCAGCCGATGGACACGCTGATGGGCGTGAGCCCTTCCACGCCACCGACCAGTGTGTCGCCGCGAACGACCGCATTCACACCTTCGGGTGTGCCGGTGTAGATCAGGTCGCCGGGCTGCAGTTCCCAAGCGGCAGAGAGGTGTTCGATGGTCTCGGCCACGTTCCAGATCAGCTTGTTGACGTTGCTGCGCTGGCGGTCGCTGCCGTTGACCTTCAGCCAGATGGGCGCGTTGTTCACGTCGCCGGCGTTGGCGGCAAGCGTGATCGGGCCGATGGGCGCCGAATGGTCGTAGGCCTTGCCGATGCACCAGGGACGGCCCTGCTTTTTCATCTCGCCCTGCAGGTCGCGGCGCGTCATGTCCAGACCCACGGCGTAGCCGTAGATGTGTTTCGCGGCGTCGGCCGCTTTGATGTTTTTGCCGCCGGTGCCGATGGCCACCACCAGTTCGATCTCGTGGTGCAGGTTGTTCGTGAGGCTGGGGTAGGGCGTGCTGGCGGTCTGGCCGGCTTCGGCCACCACGATGGTGTCGGCCGGCTTCAAGAAAAAGAACGGCGGCTCGCGGCCGGTGAAGCCCATCTCCTTGGCGTGTTCTTCGTAGTTGCGACCCACGCAGTAGATGCGGTGAACCGGAAAGCGCCCGGTGCTGCCGACCACGGGCACGGAGACGGTGGCGGGCGGGGTGAAGGCGAAGTGCTCGGACATGGCGTGTGCAATGGGTTGGAGGGGATGGGCGCGGTCAGTGTGCCATCAGTGTTGTGAGGCCGGCAGGCGCACCACCAGGCCATCGAGCTCGGCGCTGAGGCGCACTTGGCAACTCAGGCGGCTCTGCGGCACCACCGGGCTGGAGGCGAAGTCGAGCATGTCAAGCTCGTCGGGCACAGGCGGGGGCAGCAGATCGGACCACGGGGCATCGATCATCACGTGGCAGGTGGCGCAGGTGAGGCTGCCGCCGCAGTCGGCTTCGATGCCTTTGATGTCGGCGTCCACCGCGGCCTTCATGAGGCTGTCGCCCGGACGGGCCTGGATGTCTTGCTGTGTCTGGTCAGGGTGGATGAAGCGGATGGAGATCATGGATGTGTTTCAAGTGCGGGCGAAGTATTCGCGGCGTTCAAAGTCGGTCTTGTCCTCGGCCTGGGCGTGGCGCTCGATCTCGCTGCGTTTGACGTGGCAGAAATGGTGCACCACATCCTGGCCGAGGCCCTTGCACAAGGCCGCGTCGGCTTCCAGCGCCTGCAGTCCTTCGGGCAACGAGGTCGGTATTTTCTCGCTGCCGTCGGCATAGGGCGTTTCGCTGGCACGCGGCGGCTGCAACTGGTTCTGCACCCCGTCGAGGCCGGCGTGGATCTGCGCAGCCATGTAGAGGTAGGGGTTGGCGGCGGGTTCGCCGATGCGGTTCTCGATGCGTGTGGACTGGTCGCCCGCACCGCCCACCACCCGCAACATGGCGCCGCGGTTGTCGCGGCCCCACAGCACCGACTGCGGGGCGAGGGCGTTGGGTCGAAAGCGCGCGAAGCCGTTGAGGGTGGGTGTGCACAGCGGCGTCATGCCGCGTGCATGGGTCAGCAGACCGGCGAGCCAGTGGCTGGCCACATCCGACAAGGTGTGTCGCGCATCCAGCACCGTGGTGTCGGGCGCAGGGGTGTCACGCACGCAGGCGTTGCGCCCGGTCTTCAGGTCCACCAGCGACTGGTGCAGGTGCCAGCCGCTGGACATGATGTGCGGGAAAGGCGGGCGGCACATGAAGGTGGCGTGGTATCCAGCGCGGCGCAGCGCCTGGCGCACGCCGTTGCGGAACAGCACCATCTGGTCGGCCGCGGTGAGCGCGTCGGTGGCGTCGAACACGGCTTCCACCTGGCTGGGGCCGAGTTCGATCTCGATCGACTGCAGCGGCAGGCCCAGCGCTTGCGCTGTGCGCTGCACGATGCGCAGCGGCTCGTCGCTCATGTCCACCATGGCTTCGGCCTGCAGGTTGTAGCCAGGGTGGATCATTTCCACCGTGGGCGGCAGGCCGGGCCAGCCGGCGAGTTCGGGGTCGAGCTGTGGCCGGGTGTCGATGATGCGGTAGATGTGAAACTCGACCTCCAGCCCGGTCTTCAGGCCGTAGCCCGCCTCACCGAGCCGGGCCAGCGCAGTCTGCAACACGCGGCGCGTGTCCAGCGGCACTGGGCGGCCATCGGCAAACCAGGGCTGGCAGCGCAGCCAGCCGGTGTGGGGCGCCCAGGGCAACTCGGTGAAGCTCTCGGGTTCGGGCAGCAGCATGAGGTTGGCCGCGCCGGCAAAGCCGGGCAGGTCGGCCGCGCCGCCGGGCTCGAACACCTTCCACGCGGTGCGGTCGCCCGTGTCCTTGAGCATGACTGTGCCCACCATGCCCACGCCGTCCAGCAAGGCGCGCATGGCCGCCGTGGCGGTGAGTGTCTTGCCGCGCAGCATGCCGTGGGTGTCGCACCAGCCCATGCGCACGAGTTCGACGCCGCTGGCTTCGATGCGTTTGACCAGGCGCACGCAGGCGGCCTCTCGGACGGCGGAGTGGATGCCGCAGCGTTCGGCGAAATGGGTCATTTCGCTGCCACGGTTTCTGTGGCGTTGTGGTGCCAGGGCGCGCCTTCCCGCCGTGCGCGCACCGCGTCTTGCCACCAGGCTTGCCAGCCCTGCGCCGGAGCGATGCCGTCCACGGTTTCAGGGCCGCTGATCTGCTCGTGCAGAGCAGGGTCGGCGATGCCGGGCGCGATGCCACCTTGTTCCACCGTGTCGATGGCTTGCTGAAGCATGCGCCGGTTGGCCATGATCACTTTGTCTGTTGTGCCCAGGTGCTCACGCGTGCGGTCCTGGATGGCCCCCATGCTCTCGCAGGCCCACTGGTCGTGCACGTTGATGTCGTCCTCGCCCATGCCCAGGTAGGTGCGGGTTTGCTGTTCGTCCGGGTTGAAGCCCCAGTTGTTGTGGCGGCCAGACTTCGGCTTGTAGTCGGGCAGGGTGACGGCTGCAAGGCGAGGCGTGCGCATGGCGTCTTTGTCCACTGAGGTAGTGAAGCTGGTGAAGAAGGCGAACCAGTAGTTGTGGGTATCGTCCACCGGCACGTGCATCTGCGTGATCGTCATGGTCTCGGAGAGCGGGATCACGAAGGTCTGCGGAAACACGGCGTTGGTCACGCGCACATGCGTGAGTTCGTCCGTCATGGGGCGCAACGCGGTGAGCTGCAGGCCGTGGGGCTTGGCTTCAAAGGAAATCAAGGGTTGGCCGAACTCGCGCATCACCCGCGTCATGGGCCAGCGCTCGCCACCCACGTCGCCAGCGCTGGCGCCGCGAAACTGCTTGCCGTAGCTGTCGTCGAGCGACGCGTCGTTGAAGAAGCGGTGCAGGTAGGACGCGTGCGCCGGATCTATGCCCACTTCAAACGCTTGCAGCCAGTTGCAGTTCCACAGGCCCTTGAAGGCGAAGGTGTGCGAAGCCGGGGCGTTGAAACAGTCCAGCGCGGGGAAGGGCGGGGGTGTCTGTTCTTCGGGGCCGAACCAGCTGAACAGCACGCCGCTCCTTTCCACCAGCGGGTAGCTGCGCTGCCGGATGCGGGTGCAGAGCAGGCTGCCGGCGGGCTCGCCCGGAGTCTCGATGCACTGGCCGGTGGTATCGAACTTCCAGCCGTGAAAGGGGCAACGCAGGCCATCACCCTCGTTGCGGCCAAAGGCGAGGTCGGCACCGCGGTGCGGGCAGTCGCGGTCGAGCAGGCCGTAGCTGCCCTGGGCATCGCGGAACAGCACGAAGTCCTGCCCGAGCACGCGCACGGCCTTGACCGGGCGCACGGCCATGGCCGGGTCCAGCGTGGGATCGAACTCGTCGAGCAGGGCGACCGGTTGCCAGTAGCGGCGCAGCAGTTCACCACCGGGGGTCTTGGGGCCGACCTGGGTCAGGCGCTGGTTGAGTTCGGCTTTCATGGGCGCTCCGTTGGGCTTGGTTCAAACGGTATCCCGTTTATTTGTTTCAGTGTACAGTTTGCGTCATGAGCCTGCAAGACACCGTTTTGATGCAACTGCGCGACCTGATCCTGAGCGGCCAGTTCGAGCCCGGCCACCGACTGGCCGAGCAGCAGCTCGCAGAGCGCCTGGGCGCCTCGCGCACGCCCGTGCGCGCTGCGCTCGTGACCCTGGAGCAGGAAGGCCTGGTCGAAGCCAACGAGACCGGCAAGTACCTGGTGCGCCAGTTCACCGCGCAGGAGGTGACCGACGCGATCGCGGTGCGCGGCCACCTGGAGGGCATGGCCGCGCGGCTGGTGGCCGAGCACGGCGTGTCGCGCCAGTTGCAGGGGCAGTTGCAGGCCTGCCTGGACGAAGGCGACCGGCTGCTCGCCGACAGCCCGCTGACCATCGAAAGCTACGCGGCCTATGCGGTGATGAACGACCGTTTCCACGCGCTGCTGCTGGAAGCCTGCGGCAACCGCGCCCTGCAGCGCGCGGTGGCACTCAACGACAAGCTGCCGTTCGCGCCGGCCTCGGCCATGTTGCCCATGCAGGGCACGGTGGCGCTGGACCGCGACTGGATGCTCTACGCGCACCGCCAGCACCACATGCTGTTCAACGCGCTGCAGCGCGGTGAAGGTGCGCGCGCCCAGGCCCTGGCGGTGGAACACACCGAGGTGGCGCAGATGAACATGCGGCTGGCGCTGGAGCGGCGCGCGGAGTCCGAGCAGGTGATGCCGGTCATGCGGCTCGTGGTGGGCTGAGACGGCGGCGGTGTATCGTCCCGGGCATGCCGCCCACCACTGAAACAGCTCCTTCCCCCGGTCTCACGCTGCGGCGTGTGGCCATCGACACCTACCACGAGAACGTGGCCTACCTGCACCGCGACTGCGAAGTGGTGCGGGCCGAAGGCTTCCAGGCCTTGTCCAAGGTGGAGGTGCGGGCCAACGGCCGGCGCATCCTGGCCACGCTCAATGTGGTGGACGACAGCAGCATCGTGGGCTGCAATGAAATCGGGGTGTCCGAAGACGCCTTTGCCCGGCTGGAAGTCGCCGGTGGGCATCCGGCCTCGGTGTCCCCGGCCGAGCCGCCCGAATCCATTCCGGCGCTGTTTCGCAAGATCAATGGCGAGCGCCTGGGCCGCGACGACTTCCGCCACATCGTTCGCGACATCGCCGAGCTGCGCTATTCCAAGATCGAACTCACCGCCTTCGTGGTGGCCTGCAACCGCAGCGAGCTCGACCGCGAGGAGGTCTACTTTCTGACCGAAGCCATGGTGGCCAGCGGGCGGCGGCTCGACTGGCACGAGCAGCTGGTCGTGGACAAGCACTGCATCGGCGGCATCCCGGGCAACCGCACCTCCATGCTGGTCGTGCCCATCGTGGCGGCCCACGGGCTGGTGTTTCCCAAGACCTCGTCGCGCGCCATCACCTCGCCCGCCGGCACGGCCGACACCATGGAGGTGCTGGCCAATGTGGAGCTGCCCTTCGAGCAGCTCACCGGCATCGTGCGCCAGCACCACGGCTGCCTGGCCTGGGGCGGCACGGCCCAGCTCTCGCCCGCCGACGACGTGCTGATCTCGGTGGAGCGCCCGCTGTCCATTGATTCGCCCGGCCAGATGGTGGCCTCCATCCTGTCCAAGAAGATCGCCGCCGGCGCCACGCACCTCGTGCTCGACATTCCCATCGGCCCCACCGCCAAGGTGCGCTCCATGCCCGAGGCGCAGCGCCTGCGCCGCCTGTTCGAGTACGTGGCGCAGCGGATGCACCTGTCGTTGGACGTGGTGATCACCGACGGCCGCCAGCCGGTGGGCCGTGGCGTGGGCCCGGTGCTCGAAGCGCGCGACGTGATGCAGGTTCTGGAAAACGACCCGCGCGCGCCCGACGACCTGCGGCAGAAATCGCTGCGACTGGCAGGACGCCTGATCGAATGCAATCCCGATGTGCGCGGCGGTGACGGGTTTTCCATTGCGCGCGACATCCTCGATTCGGGCCGTGCGCTGGCGCAGATGCGGGCCATCGTCAAGGCCCAAGGCGACCGTGGTTTTGACCACCACCACCCTGCGCTGGGCGCGCTCACGCTGGACGTGAAGGCACCCGCTGCCGGTGTCGTCATCGGCATCGACAACCTGCAGATCGCGCAGATCGCGCGCCTGGCTGGCGCGCCCAAGGTGCGGGGCGCGGGCGTGGACCTGTGCGTCAAACTGGGCGAGACAGTGGCCGCGGGTGATCTGCTCTACCGCGTGCACGCCAGCTACCCCGCCGACCTGGAATTTGCGCGCCAGGCCTGCGCGCGCGCCAGCGGTTTCAGCCTGGGCACCTCCGCCCAGGTGCCCCAAGTTTTTGTGGAGTTCTGATGTCCCCCTCAAGCAAACCCGCTGCGGGTTGTGTGCTGTGTTTCGACGATGAAGCGGCGCTGGCTGGCCAGGCCGCCAGCGCCCTCGGCATGGTCCTGGCGGTGGTCGAGCGCCACCGCTTCCCCGACGGGGAAATGCGCCTGCGCCTGCCGGCCGGGCTGCCCGATCGCGTGGTGCTCTGGCGCGGCCTGCAGCAGCCCAACGAAAAACTGGTGGAGGTGCTGCTGGCCGCGCAGACTGCGCGCCGGCTGGGTGCGAAGCACCTCACGCTGGTCTCGCCCTACCTGGCCTACATGCGCCAGGACATCGAATTCAACCCGGGCGAGGCCATCAGCCAGCGCATCGTGGGCGGCTTCCTGGCCGGCTTGTTCGACGCCATCATCACCGTGGACCCGCACCTGCACCGCGTGGCCACGCTGCATGAAGCCATGCCGGTGAAGGACGCGATCGCGCTCAGCGGCGCGCCACTGCTGGCCGACCACATCGCCACGCAGCGCCAGAACCCGCTGCTGATGGGCCCGGACGAAGAGGCGCTGCAGTGGGTGGCGCTGGCCGCGCAGCGCCACGGCTGGGACCATGCGGTGTGCCGCAAGACGCGCCACGGGGATTGCGAGGTCGACATCGAACTGCCCGGGCTGCCGGTGGCGGGCCGAGCGGTGGTGCTCATGGACGACGTGGCGAGCTCAGGCCACACGCTGGCGCGCGCGGCGGTGAAGCTGCGCGCGGCAGGTGCGGCCTCGGTGGACGTGGCGGTCACACACGCGCTGTTTGCGCCCGGCGCGGTGCAGCTGGTCCGCAGTTCGGGGGTGGGTGAAATCTGGAGTACCGACTGCATTTCGCATCCCTCAAACGCGGTGAGCATCGTCCCTGAGGTGGTGAGGTCATTGCAGGGGCTGGGCGTGGCGAACGGGTGAGCCGCGCAGAATCCGGGTTTTCCCGAGCGGCCTCAGGGCCGCTTTTCACTGGCGGCCCTCGGGCCGCGCGTCATTTCTGCATCCGGAACCCCTCACATGGCATCACTGTTCGAACCCACCATCGCCGGCAGCCTTTCGCTGGCCAACCGCGTCGTCATGGCCCCGCTCACGCGCAACCGCGCACCCAACGCCGTGCCCACGCCACTCATGGCCACCTACTACCAGCAGCGCGCCAGCGCCGGCCTGCTCATCACCGAAGCCACCGCCATCAGCCACCAGGGCCAGGGCTACGCCGACGTGCCGGGCCTGTACGCGCCCGAGCAGATCGAAGGCTGGAAGGACGTGACCGCTGGGGTGCACGCTGCGGGCGGAAAAATCGTCACCCAGCTCTGGCATGTGGGCCGTGTCTCGCACATCGACCTGCAGCCCAACGGCGCTTCGCCCGTTGCGCCCTCGGCCATCGCGGCCAAGACCAAGACCGTGCTGCTCAAGGACGGTGCGCCCGTGTTCGTGGAGACCTCGGTGCCGCGCGCGCTGGAAACCAGTGAACTCCCAGGCATCGTGAACGACTACCGCAAGGCTGCGCTTGGCGCCATCGAAGCCGGTTTTGACGGTGTGGAGATCCACGCCGCCAACGGCTATCTGATCGACCAGTTCCTGAAGACCGGCAGCAACCAGCGCACCGATGCGTACGGCGGCAGCATTGAAAACCGCGCCCGCCTGCTGGTCGAGGTGGTCAAAGCCGTGACCGATGCCATCGGCGCTGGCCGCACCGGCATCCGCCTCTCACCCGTGACCCCGGCCAACGACGTGATCGATGCCGATCCGCAGCCGCTGTTCACCCACGTGATGAACGAACTGGCGAAATTCGACCTGGCCTATGTGCACTTCATCGAAGGCGCTACCGGGGGCCCGCGCGAACTGGACGACCGCCCGTTCGATTACGACGCCTTGCGCACCGCGTACCACGCAGCCGGCGGCAAGGCGGCCTGGATGGTCAACAACGGCTACGACCTGGCGATGGCCAAGGACGCCGTGAACGAAGGCGCCGATCTGGTCGCGTTTGGCAAGACTTATATCGCCAACCCCGACCTGGTGGAGCGCCTGAAGCAGGGTGGCCCGTTCAACGAGCCTGACAACAAGACCTTTTATGGGGGTGGCGCCAAGGGTTACACCGACTACCCGGCGCTGGCCGCCTGAGCCGACGGATTTGACGGCTTTGCTTGAGCGCACTCAAGCAAAGGCACCGCCCCCCGCGCCAACATGACGGCATGACGGCGTGCATGCGCCAGCCGGGCGGCTGGCGCTGCAGCATGTGCAGCTGGAGGGTGCGATGCAACGGGACCACGGCGGACCGGGTTGGCGCAAAGCGTTGGCAGACAGGCAGCGCGGTTGTGTTGCGCGCGGCCGGTCGTGGCCGGCGCACCCGCTGGCGTGGCTGCTGACCGGCCGCCTGCTGCTGGCGGGCTGGGCCGGACTCAAGGCCCTGGCGCAAACCGCTGTGGCGCCGGTGGTGGTTCTCACGGTGCACGGTGCCATCGGCCCGGCCAGTGCCGACTACATCATTCGGGGCCTGGCCCGGGCGCACCAGCAAAACGCTTCACTGGTGGTGCTGGAGCTCGACACCCCGGGCGGGCTGGACAGTTCGATGCGCCAGATCGTGCAGGCCATCCTGGCCTCGCCGGTGCCGGTAGCCACCTACGTGAGCCCGCAGGGTTCGCGCGCGGCCAGTGCCGGCACCTACATCCTCTACGCCAGCCACATCGCAGCGATGGCACCTGCCACCACGCTGGGGGCGGCAACCCCCGTGGCGATCGGCGTGCCCGGTGCGCTGACAAGGCCCGCTCCCCAGGCCGCACCCCCCGGTGATGCTCCGGCCTCGGGCGAAGGCGAGACACCGGCCTCCCCTGGGGACGCCATGTCCGCCAAACAAGTGCACGACGCAGCGGCCTTCATCCGGGGTCTGGCCGCGCAGCGGGGCCGCAACGCGCAATGGGCCGAACGGGCGGTGCGCGAGGCCGTGAGCCTGACCGCGCAAGAAGCGCTGCGGGAGAACGTGGTCGATGTCATGGCCAGCGACATCCCCGACCTGTTGAACCAGATCGATGGCCGCACCGTGCGCACCGCGGCTGGCGATCTGCGCCTGGCCACGCGCGGCCTGGCGACCGAAGCGCACCCGTCCGACTGGAGGCACCGCCTGCTGGGCGTGATCGCCAACCCGGGTCTGGCACTCATCCTGTTGATGGTCGGCGTATACGGCCTGATGTTCGAGTTTTCTTCGCCCGGTTTTGGCTTGCCTGGCACCGCGGGCGCCATCTGCCTGCTGCTGGCCCTGTTTGCGCCGCAGTTGCTGCCGGTGAATCACGCCGCCCTGGCCTTGATCCTGCTGGGTTTTGCGCTGCTCGCGGCCGAGTTGATGGTGCCTTCCTTCGGCGTGCTCGGGGTCGGAGGCATCGTGGCTTTTGTGGCAGGGGGGCTGCTGCTGTTCGACCGCGACGTAGCGGGACTGGGCTTGCCGCTGCCGCTGATCTTTGGCGTTGCGATCTCCGCCGGCGCTGCGGTGCTGGTGGGCGGTGCACGTCTTTGCAGCGCACGGACTGGTGCTGAAGGTGAACCCCGACCCCGAATTCCCAGCCGCCGCTCAAAAACCCCTTGAAGGAGAGCCAAGCCATGTTTGATTTCAACCTGGGCCTGGGCACGGTCTTCGTGCCCCTGCTCCTGCTCTTGCTGGCGTGGGCGTTTCGCATCCTGCGCGAGTACGAGCGCGGTGTGGTGTTTCAGCTGGGCCGGTTCTGGAAGGTCAAGGGTCCGGGGCTGGTGATCGTGATTCCCGGGCTGCAACAGATGGTGCGGGTGGACCTGCGTGTGGTGACGCTGGACGTCGAGCCGCAGGACGTGATTTCGCGCGACAACGTCTCGGTCAAGGTGAACGCGGTGGTCTTCTTTCGGGTGGTGGAGCCCGACAAGGCCATCATCCAAGTGGAGAACTACCTCGTGGCCACCAGCCAGCTCGCGCAGACCACGCTGCGTGTGGTGCTGGGCAAGCACGAACTCGACGAAATGCTGGCCGAACGCGAGCGGCTCAACCTGGATGTGCAGCAGATCCTGGACGCCCAGACCGGCGCCTGGGGCATCAAGGTGACCAACGTCGAGATCAAGCACATCGACCTCAACGAATCCATGGTGCGCGCCATCGCCCGCCAGGCCGAGGCCGAGCGCGAGCGCCGTGCCAAGGTGATCCATGCCGAAGGCGAGAAGCAGGCGGCTGTGTCGCTGCTTGAAGCGGCACAAATGCTGGCTCGCCAGCCCGAAGCCATGCAGCTGCGCTACCTGCAGACCATGACACAGGTGGCCGGTGATCGCGCTTCGACCATTGTGTTTCCCCTGCCCATGGACCTGCTCGGACGCCTGCTGGACAAGGGCACTGCTGCGGGCCAAGCGCCGAACGGGCCGAGCGAAACGCGCGAGTGACCCGCCACCCCATCCTTGCAACACGACCACCGCACCATGGAACACCCACGCATCTGCAAACCGACTCAGCCCTCCCGGACGCCCCACCTGACGGACTACGACACCACCGTGGCCCAGTTCAGCTGGTCTGAAGCCCAAGCGCAGCTGGACGGCTTGCCCGCAGGCGGCGGGTTGAACATGGCCCACGAAGCGGTGGACCGGCATGTGATGAATGGTCGCGGGCAGCAGACCGCCATCCGGTGGCTGGGCAAGCATGGCGAACGGCGAGCGCTGAGTTACACCGAGTTGTCGCGGGCGAGCAACCAGTTTGCCAACGCGCTGGAAAGCCTGGGCGTGAAACCGGGCGAGCGGGTGTTCGTGCTGATGGGCCGTCTGCCCGAGCTCTACGTATCCGTGCTGGGCGCGCTCAAGGCGCGCTGTGTGGTCACACCGCTGTTCTCGGCGTTCGGCCCCGAGCCCATCGCCACCCGGGCCGACTTGGGCGATGCGCGCGTGCTGGTGACCACCCCGGAGCTGTACCAGCGCAAGCTGCGGGCGCTGCGCGAACGCTTGCCGGGCCTGCGCCATGTGATCGTGGTGGGTCCGGCGCCCACCGAAGATGCCGGCCTGCATGCCTGGGACGCGCTGGTGGCCGCTGCGTCCACGCAATACACCATTGCGCCGACCGATCCCGAGTCCACCGCGCTGTTGCACTTCACCAGCGGCACCACCGGCCGACCCAAGGGCGTGTTGCACGCCCATGCCGCGGTGCTGGCCCACGCGGTGACCGGGCGATTCGCGCTGGACCTGCACGATGACGACGTTTTCTGGTGCACCGCCGACCCGGGCTGGGTCACCGGCACCAGCTACGGCATCCTGGCGCCGCTGGTGTGCGGCGTGACCAATGTGGTGGTGGAAGCCGAGTTCGATGCCCAGACCTGGTACGGGGTGCTGGCGGGCGAGCGCGTCACCGTCTGGTACACCGCGCCCACGGCCATCCGCATGATGATGAAACTCGGTACCGAGGCGCTCAGGGGCCACGACCTGTCGGCCTTGCGCTTCATGGCCAGCGTGGGTGAGCCGCTCAACCCCGAGGCGGTGGTCTGGGGTGTACAGGCCTTTGGCTTGCCGTTTCACGACAACTGGTGGCAGACCGAAACCGGCGGCATCATGGTGTCCAATTTTGTGTCCATGGACATCAAGCCCGGCTCCATGGGCAAGCCGCTGCCGGGCATCACGGCGGCCATCGTGCGGCTGGAGGATGGCCGGGTTCACCTGCTGGAGGAGCCCGACATGGATGGTGAGTTGGCCCTCAAGGCACCCTGGCCGTCCATGATGCGCGGTTACCTGAACGAGGACGCCCGCTACCGCCGCTGTTTCGTGGACGGCTGGTACCTCACCGGCGACCTGGCCCGTCGCGATGCCGAGGGCTACTACTGGTTCGTGGGGCGCGCGGACGACGTCATCAAGTCGGCCGGCCACTTGATAGGTCCGTTCGAAGTGGAGAGCGCGCTCATGGAGCACCCGGCGGTGGCCGAGGCCGGCGTGATCGGTATCCCGGACCCGGTGCTGGGCGAGATGGTCAAGGCCTTCGTGGCGCTCAAACCCGGTTTCGACGCGGGCGAGCCGCTGCGCCGCGAACTGCTGGGCCATGCCCGCAAGCGCCTGGGCGCAGCGGTGGCGCCCCGGCAGATCGACTTTCGCGACAACCTGCCCAAAACGCGCAGCGGCAAGATCATGCGACGCCTGCTCAAGGCCCGCGAGCTCGGCCTGCCCGAGGGCGACCTGTCGACGCTGGAGAGTGACGAAAAGAAGTGAAACCTGATTGCGCACAACGAGAGGCCCGCCATGACCGATAAGATCCACCTCGACCGCGCCCACCTGCATCGGCTGTACGGGCAGATGCTGCGCATCCGCCGCTTCGAGGCCAAATGTGTCGAGCTGTACCAGGCGCAGAAGATCCGCGGCTTTCTGCATCTGTACGACGGTGAAGAGGCGGTGGCCACCGGCGTGATGGCTGCGCTGGAAGAGCGCGATGCGGTGCTGGCCACCTACCGGGAACACGGCCAGGCGCTGGCGCGCGGCGTGCCCATGGGGCCCCTCATGGCCGAAATGCTGGGCAAGGTGCAGGGCAGCTGCCGCGGCCGTGGGGGTTCCATGCACATCTTTGATCGCCAGCGCCGCTTCTTCGGCGGCAACGCCATCGTGGGCGGCGGCCTGCCGCTGGCGGTGGGCATCGCCATGGCCGACAAGCAGCTCCGCCCGGGTGCTGTCACCGCCTGTTTCTTTGGCGAGGGCGCCGTGGCCGAAGGCGCTTTTCACGAAAGCATGAACCTGGCCGCCGTCTGGCAGCTGCCGCTGCTGTTCGTGTGCGAAAACAACCGCTATGCCATGGGCGTGCCACTGGAAGACGCCGAGTCGCAGACCGAGGTGTACCGCAAGGCCGAGGCCTTTTGCATGGCCAGCGCACCGGTGGACGCCATGGACCCGATCGAGATGGAAGCCGCAGCGCGGCGGGCCGTGGCCCACGTCCGCGCCGGCCTCGGACCGTATTTCCTGGAGTGCCGCACCTACCGCTTTCGCGCGCACTCCATGTTCGACGTGCAGGCCTACCGCTCGCGCGAGGAAGCGGATGCCTGGAGGCAACGCGACCCGATCGAGCGTCTGCGCACCTGGATGGTGGAGAACCAGCGGCTCAGTGCCGACGAGTCGGCGGCCATCGACGCCAGCATTGCCGCCGAGATCAACGCGGCGGTGGCCTTTGCCGAGGCCGGCACGCTGGAGCCGCTGGACGAGCTGGAGCGCTTTGTGCTGATGGACAGCGTGGTCCAGGAGTGCGACTCCCGGGAGCAGCCCGCATGAGTCAGACCCCTTCGCTCATGACCTACCGCGAGGCGTGCCGCCAGGCCATTCGCGACGCCCTGCTCGCCGACCCGCGCTGCTTTGTGATGGGTGAAGACGTGGGCAAGTACGGCGGTTGCTACGGCGTCACCAAAGGTTTGCTCGAGGAGTTCGGGCCGCAGCGCATCCGGGACACGCCACTGGCTGAAAACGGCTTTGTGGGCGCCGGCATTGGCGCCGCTCTGGCTGGGCTGCGCCCCATCGTGGAGATCATGACCTGCAACTTCAGCCTGCTCGCGCTCGACCAGATCATGAACAACGCTGCGACCTTGTCCCACATGTCGGGCGGGCAATGGGCGGTGCCGCTGGTGATCCGCATGGCAACTGGTGGCGGGCGGCAACTGGCGGCCCAGCATTCGCACAGCCTGGAGGGCTGGTACGCCCACATTCCCGGGCTCAAGGTGGCGGTGCCGGGGACCGTCGAGGACGCGCGCCACATGTTGGCCGCCGCCCTGGCCGATCCCAATCCGGTGCTCATCTTCGAGCACATCGTGCTTTACAACACAGAGGACACCGTCGAGGCAGGCTTGACGGCGGTCGACCTGCAGCGCGCCAAGGTCCGGCTTGCAGGGCGCGACGTCACGCTGGTGACCTACGGCAACAGCCTGCCCAAATGCCTGCAGGCCGCGCAGGAGCTGGCGAGGGACGGGGTGGAGGCGGAGGTGATCGACCTGCGCATGCTGCGCCCGCTGGACATGGAAACGGTGAGTGCATCGGTGTGCCGGACCCGGCGTGTGGTGATCGTGGACGAAGGCTGGAAGAGCGGCTCGATTTCTGCCGAGATCGCAGCCCGCCTGGCCGAAGACGCGTTGTACGAACTGGACGCGCCGATCCTGCGTGTCTGCAGCCGCGAGGTGCCGGTGCCGTATGCGCTGCACATGGAAGAGGCGGCGCTGCCGTCGGTCCAGGAAATCGTGGCAGCGGTGCGCTCCCTCCTGGCGGCGAGGATCTGAGCGTGGTCGGTTTCACCATGCCAGCCCTGGGTGCCGACATGGAATCCGGCCAGATTGTGCAATGGCTGGTCAAGCCCGGTGACCGGGTGCGCCCGGGCGATGTGGTGGCCGTTGTCGAGACGCACAAGGGCGCCATCGACGTCGAGTGTTTTCTCGACGGCGTGATCGATGACCTGGTACCGATCGGGCAGTCCTTGCCGGTGGGCGCCGTGCTCGCGCAGGTGCGCGGTGCCGCGAGTGACGCCGGCGTGGCGCAGCCGGCGCCCGCAGCCAGTGGTCCGGCTTCGATCCCCGAACCGCCGCACCGTCTGGAGCCAGCCCGGGTCGCGGTGGCCTTCGTGCCAACCGGCGAACGGGCGATGATGGGACGCGTCAAGGCCTCACCCGCTGCGCGCAGGCTGGCCCGGGAGCAGGGTGTCGACATCGCAATGCTGCCCGGTCACGGCGCCGGCGGGGCGGTCGTTCGGGCCGACGTGCAGCGCGCGATCGCGTTGCAGGCGCCGCTGGTGCCGCCGGCGGCCGGCCCCCCTGTACAGCGGCTGCGCCCGGGCGGCTTCGACCCGGTCCAGATGCGCCAGGCGATCGCCCTGGCCATGGCGCGCTCCAAGCGCGAGATTCCGCACTACTACCTTGAAGAGACCTTCGATCTCGGGCCGGCGCTGCAATGGGTCGAGGCGTTCAACCGCGATCGCCCGCCCACCGAACGCCTGTTGCCGGCGGCCTTACTGCTCAAGGCCGTGGCGGTGGCCTTGCGACAGGTGCCCCGGTTCAACGGTTTCTGCGTCGACGGCGGCTTTCAGCCGGCCCAGGACGTGCATGTCGGCTGGGCCATTGCCTTGCGCGGTGGTGGGCTGGTGGCGCCAGCCATCCACCACGCCGATCGCCTGGACCTGCCCGCCCTGATGGCAGCGCTGCGCGATCTGGTGCAGCGCGCGCGGGCCGGCGGCCTGCGCAGTTCGGAGCTGACCGATCCGACCATCACCGTGACCAGCCTGGGTGATCGAGGTGCCGCAAGAGTGCAGGGCGTGATCTATCCGCCGCAGGTGGCCATCGTCGGCTTCGGCCGGGTCAGGCCAGGGCCGTGGGTGCAGGACGGTACCGTCACCGTGCGCCCGCTGGTGCATTGCAGTCTGGCCGCTGATCACCGCACCAGCGACGGACACCTGGGCAGCCAGTTCCTGGCGGCCATCGCGAAGGCGCTGTTGCTGCCTGAACAACTTTGAAACGGGAGCCCGACCCCATGAACCCGCAAGACATCCGGACACTGACCGCCGAAGTGCTGGCCGGCATCGCCCCCGAAGCCGACCTTTCAGGGGTCGACGAACACGCCGACCTGCGCGAGGCGCTGGACCTCGATTCCATGGACTTCCTCAACCTGGTCGTGGGTCTGAGTCGGGGCAGCGGAATCAGCATCCCGGAAAGCGACTACCCGAAGCTGTTCAACCTGGCTGGCCTGCTGGCCTACCTGGGGAGTCGGGCAGGCCCGCTCGACACCGGCCTGCCGCGTCAACCAGGTTGACACCGTCTCGCCCAGGCCACCTTCTGATCAAACACTGCGGCACCATGTCCATGTTTCCCCAGAGCGCCCTGAAACCCGGCGTGCGCAAGCGCGAGGTCTTCGGCTGGGCCATGTACGACTTCGCCAACTCGGGCTACACCACGGTGGTGCTCACAGCCGTTTTCAGCGCCTGGTTTGTCGGCGGTGTGGCCGGCGGTGAGGCCTGGGGCACGCTGGCATGGACCAGTGCGCTGGCGATCTCCAGCCTGATCGTGATGCTCACCATGCCCGGGCTCGGCGCCTATGCCGACCTGCGCGCAGCCAAGAAGCGGCTGCTGGTGCTCTCGACACTGGGATGTGTGCTGGGCACCGCCGCGCTGGCCGGTGCGGGGCCGGGTGACGTCGCCTGGGCCCTGGTGGCCATCGTGTTGTCGAATGTGTTCTACAGCTACGGCGAGGCACTGATCGCCGCCTTTCTCCCCGAACTGGCCACGGAAGACCGCATGGGCAGCGTGTCGGGCTGGGGCTGGAGCTTCGGTTACCTCGGCGGCATGCTGACACTGGGACTGAGCCTGTGGTACGTGACCCACGCGCAGGCGCAAGGCTTGCCCGCTTCGCACTTTGTTCCGGTCACGATGCTGATCACCGCAGGCATCTTTGGAGCCTCGGCACTGGTGACCTTTGCCTTGCTCCCGGAGCGGGCCCAGGCACTGTCCCGGCCCGCACCCGGTGCGGGCTTTCAGGCCTCGCTTGCGCGTCTGAAGCGGACCTGGCGGGAAGCGCGCTCGTTTCAGGATTTCACCGCCTTGCTGGTGTGTTCGGTGGCCTACCAGGCGGGCATCTCGGTAGTCATTGCGCTGGCGGCGGTCTACGCCGAGCAGGTGCTTGCCTTCCAGCAGACCGAGACCATGCTGCTGATCTTTCTCGTCAACATCGCCGCAGCGCTGGGTGCGTTCGCCTGGGGCTATGTGCAGGACCGCATCGGACACTGTCCGGCACTGGGCATCACCCTGGCGGGCTGGATCGTGATGACCGTGCTTGCTGCGCTGGCGACCGGGCCGGGCCTGTTCTGGCTGGCGGCCGTGATCGCCGGGCTGTGCATGGGCAGCAGCCAGTCGGCGGGCCGGGCGCTGGCGGGTGTGCTGGCACCCGGGCAGCGGCGTGCCGAGTTCTTTGGCCTATGGATGTTTGCGGTTCGCCTGTCGGCCATCATCGGCCCCATGACCTACGGCCTGGTGACCTGGTCAACCGGTGGCAATCACCGTCTGGCGATTGCTTCGACCGGGCTGTTCTTCGTGGGTGGCCTGTTGCTTTTGACGCGGGTGAATGTGCAGCGTGGCATCGCAGCCGCAGCAGCGGCCAACGACGAGGCCGCCGCGCAGCCGCGCTAAAACGCTCGCGTCCGCCAGTTGCCCCGCCGTGCAGCGCTCAGGCCTCTGTGAGGGCCAGGCCGCGGCCGATGGCGTGCTGCGCCCGATCCCGCAACTGGACCGCTGCAGCAAAGGGCTCCAGCCCGGCGGCGACCACCAGCGGGGCGCCGATGCGAACCGACAAGGCCGCCCTGTGCGGCCACCAACGACCGGCTCCGAGCAGTTCCCTAGTGCCTCCCAGCGTCACCGGAACCACCGGTGCGCGGGCGTGCGCTGCTGCCAGAAAACCGCCGAGCCGGAAGGGAAGCAGCCCGGGGGCGGCCACAAAGGTGCCCTCGGGGAACACCATCAGGGTCTGGCCGGACTGCACCACCTCGGTCATCCGCTGTGCGTCAGCGACGCTGCGGCGAGCGTCGAAGCGTTCGACAAAGGCCGTGCCCATGCGCCTGAGGAAGGGTCCTGCCACCCACTGCCGCTCGAGCTCGCGTTTGGCAACAAACGCAAGCGGCCGGCCCAGAGCCGCCACCAGCACCAGACCGTCCAGATAACTCGCATGGTTGCTCACCAGCACGCAGCGGGCATCGGCCGGCAACTGCTCCAGGCCCTGCACCTGCAGCCTGGTGCCTGTCAGATACAGGAGCAGGCGAGCGGCACGTTGGCAAAAACCCCAGGCCATGGCCGGGGTCGGCATCAGCATGGTGAGCAACCAGGCCACCGGCGCCATCAACCCGAACAAGGCCAGGGCGCGAACCCCGAACAGCAGGTCTGACAGACGCTCAAGGCTGTGGCGCAGCCGCAGCACCAGCGCACCGCCCACCAGTCTCAGCCACTGCGCGCGCACGCTATTGTTCGCAGCACTCGTGCCCCCCTGTTCGACCAGCGCCCGGCAGGCCGAGCGGCGGACCTTTCCGCTGGATGTCTTGAGCACCGTGTGCGGTGCGACCAGCAGGATCTCGTCGGCGGGCTCCCCGATGGCCGCCACCACCGCGTGCGCCACCGCCTTGCGCAGGGTGTCGACATGCTGGCGGTCGCGGGGGCTGACCTCCGCCAGGACCACCAGGCGCTCGGTGCCGCTGCCGGCGTCGCGCCGGCCGAAAACCGCCACACAGCCTTTGCGAACACCACTGACGTCACCCACCGCCTGCTCGATTTCCTGCGGGTACAGGTTGCGGCCACCCCGGATCACGATGTCCTTTACCCGGCCTGTGACGAAGACGTCTCCTTCGGCAAGGTAGGCGCGGTCTCCGGTGTCCAGCCATTCGCCCTGCGGATCGCAGAACAGTCTTGCGGTCTGTTCAGGTGCGTGCCAGTAGCCGGCGGTGGCCGAAGGCCCGCGGAACTCCAACCGTCCCTCGATGCGCTCGGGCAGCACGGCGCCCGCATCGTCCACGATGCGCACATCGTGTCCGGGCAGAGCCCGCCCACAGGCCACGAAGCGCAAGGCCGTCGGGTCGCTGGCTGCCGTGGCGCGGCGCTGCGACTCGAAAACAGCGCGGTCGACGAGGTCGATGCGGGGGCCGCGCCTCAGGGGTGGAAACAGCAGACCCACCGAGGCCTCGGCCAGGCCGTACACCGGCGTCATGGCCGTGGAGCTCAGCCCGCAGGCCGCAAACCGCTCTGTGAAGCGGGTGACCGTGTCCGGGCTCACCGCCTCGGCGCCGTTGAATGCCAGCCGCCATCGGCTCAGGTCCAGCCCGGCCAGCGATGCGTCGTCGATCCGGTGCAGACACAGTTCGTAGGCGAAGTTGGGACCGGCCGACAGCGTGCCTCCATGGTTCGAGATGGCCTCCAGCCAGCGTCGGGGTCGCCCGAGGAATGCCAGCGGTGACATCACCACCAGCCGGAATCCCACGGTGAAGCTGCCCAGCCAGGCGCCGATGAGACCCATGTCGTGATAGAGCGGCAACCAGCTGACGAACACGTCCTGCGGCGTCGCCTCGATGGCGCTGGCCATGGCGCGTATGTTGGCCAGCAGGTTGGCGTGAGTCAGGACCACCCCCTTGGGCTGCCCCGTGCTGCCCGAGGTGTACTGGATGAAGGCCACATCGTCTGCCTTGACCGGTGCAGCGCGAAGCGGGTGGCCCTGTCCCGCTGCGATCAGCCCGTCGGGCGTGTGTGTTGCCCGCAGTCCCGGCACGCGGGCCTGGAGCAGGCGCGACACCTGCATCGCTTCGGGAACGCTGATCAACAACACCGCCCGTGCATTGGTCAGGATGCCGGTGTGCCGAACGACATGGTCTTCGAGCTGCGACGGGCGCGCAGGCGGGTAGATCGGCACCGGAATGCCGCCGGCGCGCAGGATGCCCAGGTAGGTGAAGAAATAGGCCGGTGAGGTCGGCAGCATGATGGCGACGGTCTGGCCCGGTTGCAGACCACAGCGTTGCAGGCCGGCTGCCAGCGCGGCGCAGGTGTCGTGCAGCTCCCGGTAGGTGATCGGGGTCTGCGACTGATCGGCCAGACAGACGATCTGCACCTGGTCCGGGTGCTCGGCCACGTGGGCATCGAGAACCTCCAGCAGCGTGCGGGCGCTGGTCCATGCCGGTGCGCCGTGGCTGGCCGGCACCGTGTCGCGGGGCCGATCGGGTGTTGCAACGACGCTCGTGACCGCTGTTCCGCCAGCGGCTGCCGGCTTCATGCGACCCTGCTGCAGGGCGGTCCAGAGATCACGCACGGTTTCGGCTTTTTCCAGTGTGTCCTGCGGCAGTCCGACGCCTGTTGCCGCTTCGATGCGAAGCAGCAACTCCATGCGCCCCAGGCTGTCGAAGCCGAGATCCCGATCCAGCGAACTGTTGTCCGTGATGACAACGGGTGGTGTGGCTTCGCCAGGGTGAAGGTCGCTGAGCGTTCGCAGCACCAGCTCGCGCAACTGTGCTTCACCCCAACCTTGCTCGCTGCGGTGGTCGGCCGTGTTGTCCATGGATCCCCTGCTCCTGAAGGCGGCTGCTTTCCGAGCCTGCCCGGTGCAGCAACGGATGAACGAGCCAGGTTGACCAGACCATTGTGGTGCAGGAGAACCGTCACCGGTATAACCTAGGACCCATGAAACTCTACAACTACTTCCGCTCCTCGGCCTCGTTTCGCGTGCGCATCGCGCTGGCCCTCAAGGGTCTCGACTACGAATACCTGTCGGTCCACCTGGCCAAGGGTGAGCACAAGCTGCCGGACTATGCCGATATCGCGGTGGAGGGTCTGGTGCCGCTGCTCGAACTCGATGACGGCACGCGCCTGACGCAGTCCATGGCCATCATCGAGTACCTTGACGAACTGCACCCCACGCCAGCCCTGCTGCCGGCCGATGCGCTGGGCCGTGCGAGGGTGCGGGCGCTGGCGCAGATCATTGCGTGCGAGATCCACCCCATCAACAACCTGCGCGTGCTCAAGTACCTGAGCAAGGATCTCAAGGTCGACGAGGACACCAAGAACACCTGGTACCGCCACTGGGTGCGCAGCGGGCTCGAATCGTTCGAGCGCCAGCTCGCCCAGCAGCCCGCCAGCACCTACTGCTTGGGCGAATCCCCCACCCTGGCCGACTGCTGCCTGGTGCCGCAGATCTTCAACGGCCAGCGTTTCAATGTGGACTTCTCGGGCCTGCCGCGCACGATGTCCGCGTTTGACGCCTGCATGAAGCACTCTGCGTTCCAGAAGGCCCAGCCCTCGGCCTGCCCGGACGCCGAAGCCTGATGTCCTCCAGCTGGTTCGCTCCCGACTGGCCTGCGCCAGCGGGTGTGCGAGCGCTGTGCACCATGCGCGAGGGCGGTGTGTCGGTGGCCCCGTTCGACAGCTTCAACCTGGGTGATCATGTTCGCGACGAACCCCTGGCCGTGGCGGGCAACCGCGAGCGGCTCGCGGCGCTCACGTCACCCGCACGCCCTGTGTTTCTGCAACAGGTGCATGGCATACAAGTTGTGCAGTTGACCCCCGACACGCCTGATGGAACACACGCCGATGCCTGTCTGGTGCAAGGCCCGGGCGTGGCCGCCACCATCATGGTGGCCGATTGCTTGCCGGTGCTGTTCACGCACAGCTCGGGCACCGCGGTGGCCGCCGCGCATGCTGGCTGGCGGGGTCTGGTGCAGGGTGTGCTGGAGACCACCGCGAACGCCTTGGTCGAGGCGGCTGGCGAAGGCGACATCATGGCCTGGCTTGGGCCCTGCATCGGGCCGCAAGCATTTGAAGTGGGGGCCGAAGTGTGCGAGGCGTTCGTGGCGGCCGACCACGAGACGGCGGCGCATTTCTGGCCGCTCGGCCACGGCAAGTTTCTGGCCGACCTGCCGGCCCTGGCTCGGCGCCGGCTTCAGAGTGTGGGCATCACCGACGTGCACGGCAACGATGGCTCGGCCGACTGGTGCACCGTGACACAAAGCTCACGTTTCTTTTCGCACCGGCGCGACGCCGCCGTTCTCGGCAGCACCGGGCGCATGGCCGCCTGCATCTGGATCGCTTGAGGCCGTCGCCTCAGGCACCGCGTTGGCCGCCAGCCGCGCCATCTGCGCCTGGTGTTCAGCGGCTTCACGGGCCTTGATCTGCTTGCGCCTTGCGGGTGTCCTCATCAGGTAAACCACCAGTACCACGGGCAGCAGACCGTAAAGAAAAAAGGTCACAATGGCCCCGAGGACGGTCCCCGTCGTGTTGCTGGCCTCGGCCACCGACATCATCAGAACAACATACATCCAACCAATCACCACCAGGTACACAGCATTCCTTGCAGGCCGGAAAATTGCGTCAGTCTGCTGGAAGCCGCCACACAGATACTTGAGAAAAGCCGGACATTCTTTCCCACGCCGGGAATGATAGGCCGTCGACAAAAACACAGGAGACCAGCATGACATCGGGCAAAACCCCTCCCACCGACTGGCTAGAAACTGCCAATCAGTTCCAGCGAAACCTCATTCAGCAATGGACCCAGGTGGCCCAGGCCTTCCCGGGGGCTGCCGCAGCGCCACCGGCGGGCACGGCCGATCCTTTCGCTGCTTTCAAGGCGTTCATGCCGCAGGCGGGCGCGGCCAACCCGTTCGGCATGGCCATGCCCACCGCGGGTGCGGCATTCCCAGGCATGCCTGCGATGCCGGCCATGCCCGGCATGGGCGACATGTTCAAGAACGCATCGGGCCAGCAGGTGAGCTTTGACCCGGCGAAGCTGCTCGAAATCCAGAACCAATACCTCAAGGACGTGACCGGCCTGTGGAACCAGGGGCCCAACGTCAAGCCCGAGGGGGATCGCCGCTTTGCGTCCGACGCCTGGGCCAGCAACCCGATGGCGGCATTTTCTGCCGCGGCGTACCTGCTCAACGCACGCACCCTCATGGCCCTGGCCGATGCGGTGCAGGGCGACGCCAAAACCCGCACCCGCGTGCGCTTTGCGGTGCAGCAGTGGATCGACGCCAGCGCGCCGAGCAACTTTCTGGCCTTCAACGCCGAAGCGCAGAAGAAGGCCATCGACACCCAGGGCGAGAGCATCGCCAAGGGCATGGCCAACCTGCTGCACGACATGAAGCAGGGCCACGTGTCGATGACCGACGAGAGCGTGTTCGAGGTGGGCAAGAACGTGGCCACCACCGAAGGCGCGGTGGTGTTCGAGAACGAGCTGTTCCAGCTGATTGAATACAAGCCGCTCACGCCCAAGGTGTACGAGCGGCCGTTTTTGCTGGTGCCGCCTTGCATCAACAAGTTCTACATCCTCGATCTGCAGCCCGAGAACTCGCTGATCCGCTACTGCGTGGAGCAGGGCCACCGCACCTTTGTGGTGAGCTGGCGCAACCCCGACGAGTCGCTGGCCCAGGCCACCTGGGACCAGTACATCGAAGACGCGGTGATCAAGGCGATCGAGGTCACGCAGGACATCACCGGTGCCGAGACCATCAACGCCCTGGGTTTCTGCGTGGGCGGCACCATGCTGGGCACAGCGCTGGCGGTGCTGGCGGCGCGCGGTGAAGAGCCGGTGCACTGCGCCACTTTCCTCACCACGCTGCTCGACTTCACCGACACCGGCATCCTCGACGTGTTCATCGACGAAAACTTCGTCAAGTACCGCGAGTCGCAGTTCGCCCAGGGCGGCCTCATGCCCGGGCGCGACCTGGCCACCACCTTCAGCTTCCTGCGCCCGAACGACCTGGTGTGGAACTACGTGGTGGGCAACTACCTCAAGGGCGAGACGCCACCCCCGTTCGACCTGCTGTACTGGAACTCCGACAGCACCAACCTGCCCGGTCCGTACTACGCGCTCTACCTGCGCCAGATGTACCTGGAGAACAACCTCATCAAGCCCGGCAAGATGACGGTGTGCGGCGAGAAGATCGACTTCCGCCAGGTCAAGCTGCCGGTCTACATCTACGGCTCGCGCGAAGACCACATCGTGCCCATCGGCGGTGCGTACGCGAGCACCCAGGTGTTCCCGGGCAAGAAGCGTTTTGTGATGGGCGCCTCGGGCCACATCGCGGGCGTGATCAACCCGGCGAGCAAAAAGAAGCGCAGCCACTGGATCGGCTCGGCCACGAAGTTTCCGAAGGACGTGAACGAGTGGATTGCCAGCGCCGAAGAACAACCCGGCAGCTGGTGGACCGACTGGGCCGCCTGGCTCAAGCCCTACGCCGGCAAACAGGTTGCTGCGCCCAAGACCTACGGCAAGGGCAAGACCTACACCGCCATCGAGCCTGCGCCGGGCCGCTACGTCAAAGCCAAGGCTTGACCCCGAATTTTTTCAGCACAACAAGGAGCAAACCCATGCAAGACATCGTCATCGTTTCAGCCGCCCGCACCGCCGTCGGCAAGTTTGGCGGCTCGCTCGCCAAGGTTCCTGCCACCGAGCTCGGCAGCATCGTCATCAAGGCGATGCTCGATCGGTCCGGCCTGCCGGCCGACGTGATCGGTGAAGTGATCATGGGCCAGGTGCTGGCCGCGGGCGTGGGCCAGAACCCGGCGCGCCAGGCCATGATGAAGGCCGGCGTGGCCAAGGAAACCCCGGCACTCACCATCAACGCTGTCTGTGGCTCCGGCCTCAAGGCCGTGATGCTGGCCGCACAGGCCGTGGCCTGGGGTGACAGCGAGATCGTGATCGCCGGAGGCCAGGAAAACATGAGCGCGAGCCCGCACGTGCTCAATGGCAGCCGCGATGGCCAGCGCATGGGCGACTGGAAAATGATCGACACCATGATCGTCGACGGCCTGTGGGATGTGTACAACCAGTACCACATGGGCATCACCGCCGAGAACGTGGCCAAGGCCAATGCCATCACGCGCGACATGCAGGATGCATTGGCCCTGGGCAGCCAGCAAAAGGCCAGCGCCGCGCAAGACGCCGGCAAGTTCAAGGACGAAATCGTCGGCGTGAGCATTCCGCAGCGCAAGGGCGACCCGATCGTCTTTGACAACGACGAATTCATCAACAAGAAGACCAACGCCGAAGCGCTGGCCGGTCTGCGCCCAGCGTTTGACAAGGCGGGCTCGGTGACCGCCGGCAACGCCTCGGGCCTGAACGACGGCGCCGCCGCCGTGATGGTCATGAGCGCGAAGAAGGCCGCCGCGCTGGGCCTGACGCCGCTGGCCCGCATCGCAGCCTTCGGCACCAGCGGCCTGGACCCGGCCACCATGGGCATGGGCCCGGTGCCTGCTACGCAAAAAGCCCTGATGCGCGCCGGCTGGAAAGCGTCCGATGTGGACCTGTTCGAACTCAACGAAGCCTTTGCCGCCCAGGCCTGTGCCGTCAACAAGGCGCTGGACATCGACCCCGCACGTGTGAACGTGAACGGCGGCGCAATCGCCATCGGTCACCCCATCGGTGCGTCTGGTTGCCGCATCCTCGTGACGCTGCTGCACGAAATGGTCCGACGCGACGCGAAAAAGGGCGTGGCAGCCTTGTGTATTGGCGGCGGCATGGGGGTTTCCCTCGCGGTCGAACGCTGATTTGCCGGTAGATTCAAGAGCGTGTTGCAAGGCCTTGTGGGCTGTGCAACCCAACACACACAAACCAGAGGAGAACCCCCAATGAGTCAAAAAGTAGCGTACGTCACCGGTGGCATGGGTGGCATCGGAACCGCCATCTGCCAGCGCATGCACAAGGAAGGTTTCAAGGTCATCGCCGGTTGTGGCCCCACTCGCGATTTCACCAAATGGCTGGATGAACAGAAGGAGTTGGGCTTCACGTTTCACGCCTCCGTTGGCAATGTGGGCGACTGGGACTCAACAGTTGAGGCTTTCGCCAAGACCAAGGCCGAGCACGGCAGCATCGACGTGCTGGTCAACAACGCCGGCATCACCAAGGACCGCATGTTCCTCAAGATGAGCCGGGAAGACTGGGCCGCCGTCATGAACACCAATCTGGATTCCATGTTCAACGTGACCAAGCAGGTGGTCGGCGACATGGTGGAAAAAGGCTGGGGCCGCATCATCAACATCTCGTCGGTCAACGGCGAAAAAGGCCAGGCTGGCCAGACCAACTACTCGGCGGCCAAGGCCGGCATGCACGGCTTCTCGATGGCGCTGGCGCAGGAGATGGCGACCAAAGGCGTGACGGTCAACACCGTGAGCCCAGGTTACATCGGCACCGACATGGTCAACGCCATCCGCCCCGACGTGCTGGAGAAGATTGTGGCCACGGTGCCGGTCAAACGACTGGGCAAGCCCAGTGAGATCGCCTCCATCATCGCTTGGCTGGCTTCGGAAGAGGGTGGTTATGCCACCGGCGCCGACTTCTCGGTCAACGGCGGCCTGCACATGGGCTGAACCTGCCGAGTGCAGACGACCAACCCCGCTGCGGCGGGGTTTTTTGTGGGTGTTTTCGGGTGGTTTTCAAGCGATCGTGATCCCGGCGTCGCGCTTATATTGCGGTGATGTACAAGTCGCTCCCCATGGAATCCCTGGCGCTGAACCAGCCCGTGCCCGTGAACATCTGGGACCCCAAGGGCGTGCTGCTGCTGCGCAAGGGCGAGCACATCACCTCCGAACAACACCGCGGCCTGCTCATGCTGCACACGCCCATGGTGCTGGCCGCCGACTGGCAGGCCTGGAGCTACAGCTACACCGCCGCGCTGGATCGTTTGGTGCGCGGCAACGAGTCGCTCAGCCGCATTGCCAGCCTGGACGCCATGGTGCCGGTGCAGGAGAAGAAGGAAGCTCGCGACGAGCTCGCCCCGACCGAAGCGTGGCCAGACATCCACGCCTCCCTGACCACGCTGCTGCAACAGGGCGCCGAAGCCAGCCAGTTTCTGGAACGCCTCGACCGGCTGGAGGCGCGGGCCAACAAGCTCTGGCAAGAGCACCCCGACGACAGCCTCATGGTGCTGGTGCAGCTGCTGTTCGACCCGCACATGCCCTACAGCACCACGCACGCATCGCTCGCAGCCGGCCTGTGCGCCCTGGTGGCACCGTCCGCCGGGCTGGCACCGGCCGACCGGGCGCCGCTCCTGCGTGCGGCCTTGACCATGAACATCGGCATGACCCGGGCGCACGAGGACATGGCGCACCAGGCGGGCCCTTTGTCCGAGTTGCAGCGCAAGACTGTGCGCGAACACCCGCAACGCAGCGCAGACGTGCTGCGCCGCCTGGGTGTGGCGGATGCCCAGTGGCTGCAACTGGTGGAAGAACACCACGAACGCCCGGACGGTCAGGGCTACCCGGCTGGCAAACCCGTCGGCAGCGACGCCCACCGGCTGCTGCAGATGGCGGACGTGTACGTGGCGTGCATCAGCCCACGCAAGAGCCGGGGCGCGCTGCTGTCCCAGCAGGTGGCGCGCGAACTCTACCTGGGCCCCGATCAGCGGCCCGACCCCATGGGCGCCTTGTTCTTCAAGAACATCGGCTTTTACCCGCCGGGCAGCTATGTGCGGCTGGCCAGTGGCGAGGTGGCGGTGGTGGCGCGCCGTGGCGCCAAGGCCAACGCACCCGCGGTACTTGCCATCGTTGGTCGACAGGGCCTGCCGCTGGGAGAGCCCGCCTTGCGCGACACGGCCGACCCCGCCTTTGAAGTCAAGGCGAGCCTGGCGCCAGGCGATGTGAAGGTGACGGTCAGCGTGGCCAAATTGCTGGGGCGGCTGTGATGTGACGGGCGGCGCGGTACAGTCTCAGGCCTTGCCTGCGAGCGATTCCAACCGATGACTGAAGACCGCCTCATGTCCCCGCAAACCAGCCCATGGCGCCTTTCGGTGGCCCCCATGATGGACTGGACCGACCGCCATTGCCGCTACCTGCACCGCCTGCTGACCAAGAACACGCTGCTCTACACCGAGATGGTGACCACCGGTGCGCTGGCGCACGGCAGTGTGCAGCGGCACCTGCGGTTCAACGCCGAAGAGCATCCCGTGGCCTTGCAGCTGGGTGGCAGCGATGCGGCCGAGCTGGCCATGGCCGCGAAACTGGGCGAAGACTGGGGCTACGACGAGATCAACCTCAACTGCGGCTGTCCGAGCGATCGCGTGCAGCGTGGTGCGTTTGGTGCCTGCCTCATGGCCGAGCCGAAGACCGTGGCCGATGGCGTCAAGGCCATGGTGGACACGGTGTCGATCCCGGTGACGGTGAAACACCGCATCGGCATCGACCGCGTGGAGAGCTACGAGTTTGTGCGCGACTTCGTGGGCACGGTGAGTGAAGCTGGTTGCAACGTGTTCATGGTGCACGCACGCAATGCCTGGCTGGACGGCCTCTCACCCAAGGAAAACCGCGAAGTGCCGCCGCTGCGCTACGAGCTGGCCTACCGCCTCAAACGCGACTTCCCCCAGCTCACCATCGGCATCAACGGAGGCATCACCACCAACGCGCAGATTGCTGACCATCTGCTGCAGGTGGACGGCGTGATGGTGGGCCGCGAGGCCTACCACAACCCCTGGCTGCTCACCTCGTGGGACGAAACCTTCTTTGACGCAGCGCCCAGCACCATCACGCGCGAAGCGGTGGAGGAGCAGATGGTGAGCTACATGGAGCGTGCCTTTGCCGAAGACGGCTGCCCCTGGTACGCGATTGCGCGCCACATGCTCGGTCTGCGCCACGGCCTGCGCGGCGCGCGCCGCTGGCGCCAGATCTGGAGCGATC
>NZ_JALHLX010000023.1 GCF_022844385.1 Hydrogenophaga sp.
CGCCACGACAGCGCGGTGTTCATGACCGGCCCGGCCACCAGCGTGTTCGACGGCGAGATCACCATTCCCGACATTGGCTGACCCCAGCCCCGACCCCACAGACCCATGAACAACAACATCCCCCCCATCACCGAAGACGACATCGCCAACTACCTGGCCAACACGCCCGATTTCTTCGAGCGCCACGCCAGCCTGCTGGCCGCCGTGCAGCTGACCAGCCCGCACGGTCACCGCGCGGTGAGCCTGCAGGAGCGTCAGGCCGAGATGCTGCGCGAGAAGATCAAGGGGCTGGAGCTCAAGGCGGCCGAGATGATCCGCAACGGCCACGAAAACACCACCATCGCTGACAAGCTGCAACTTTGGACCCGCGCTTTGCTGCTCACGCGCGAGCCCGCCGAGCTGCCCGTGGTGGCGGTGCGCGAACTCGCCAACCAGTTCATGGTGCCGCAGGTGGCCATCAAGGTCTGGGGCGTGGCGCCCGAATTTGAAGATCAGCTGTTTGCCCAAGGCGCCAGCGACGATGTGAAGGCCTTCGCCTCCTCGCTCACCCGGCCTTACTGTGGCGCCAACCCGGGGCTGGAGGCCGCAGGCTGGCTGGACGATCCGTCGAGTGCGAATTCGCTCGCGCTCATTCCGCTGCGCGCCGGCATCGCGCCGCAGGCGTTCGGTTTGCTGGTGCTGGCCTCGGCCGACCCGCAGCGTTTCGCCAGCGACATGGGCACAGACTTTCTGGAGCGCATCGGCGAGATCACGAGTGCGGCGCTCTCACGCCTGCGCCCTGAATAAGCCCACATGAACTTGCCGGTGCGCGCCGCTTCCGAGACCCCGACGGGTGACGACGCCGCGCTGGTGCAGGCCTACCTGAACCACGTCAAGGTGGAAAAGCGCCTGGCCGATCGCACGGTGGAGCTCTACACACTGGATCTTCAACGCCTTGCTGCCAACGCGGCCGAGGTCCGGGTCGGCCTCAAGGACATTCAAAACGCCCACATCCGCCGCTGGATCGCGCAGATGCACAGCGCCGGGCGCAGCGCGCGCGGCATCGCGCTCATCCTCTCGGGCTGGCGCGGTTTCTACGTCTGGCTCGGGCGGCAGGGCCTGATCGGCCACAACCCGGTGCAGGACGTGCGCGCGCCCAAGGCCGGCAAGCCGCTGCCCAAGGCGCTGGGTGTGGACGAATCGGTGCAGCTCGCCTCACACGTGGAAGAGGCCGACCACCCCGCGCTGGAGGCGCGCGATGCCTGCATCACCGAACTGCTCTATGGATGCGGCCTGCGCATCGGCGAACTGGTGGGGCTGGACGTGGCGGCCAGCGGCACAGCGCGCGGCTGGATCGACGCGCAGGAGGGCGAAGCCCACGTGCTGGGCAAGGGCTCCAAGCGCCGCAGCGTGCCGGTGGGCCAGGCCGCGCTGGCGGCGCTGGCGCGCTGGCTCGAGCAGCGCGCCACCTGGGCGGGCGAGGACGCGGCCCTGTTCATTGGCTCGCGCGGTCAGCGCCTCACGCCCCAACACATCCGCGTGCGGCTCAAACGCCGCTCGCGACTGGCCGGGCTGGCCACACCGGTGCATCCCCACATGCTGCGCCACTCGTTCGCCAGCCACGTGCTGCAGTCCAGCGGCGACCTGCGCGCCGTGCAGGAACTGCTGGGCCACGCCAGCATCAGCACCACGCAGGTCTACACCCGGCTGGACTTCCAGCACCTGGCCAAGGTGTACGACGCTGCACATCCGCGTGCGCACGCCAAGGGCAAACCGCCCAAAGGCTGAGCGCTGGTGGGCGGGGCCGACAATACCCGCATGAAAATCATTCGCCTCAAGCCCGGCAAAGACCGATCCCTCCTGCGCCGCCACCCCTGGGTGTTTGATGGCGCCATCGCCAAAGGTGGCGGCGATGCGGGCGAAACGGTGCGCGTGGAGAGCGCCGAGGGGCAGTTCCTGGCCTGGGGCGCGTTGTCGCCTGCATCGAGCATCCGCGTGCGCGCCTGGAGCTTTGACGAGGCCCAGCGCATCGACGCCGACTTCCTGCGTGCCACCCTGGCGCGCGCCATTGCACTGCGTGAGCGTCTCGGTATCGAAAGCGACGGGGTGCGGCTGGTGCACGGCGAATCCGACGGCGTGCCCGGCCTGATCGTGGACCGCTACGGCGACACGCTCGTGGCGCAGTTCACCGCCTGCGGCGTGGAGCGCCACAAACAGGTGATCGCCGACGCGCTGATCGAGCTCACCGGCTGCGTGCGCCTGTATGAGCGCTCAGACACCAGCAGCCGCAAGCTTGAAGGCCTGCCCGAAGTGACCGGCTGGCTGCGCGGCAGCGGTCCCACCGAACTGATGCTGCGAGAACACAGCTGGCAACTCGGCCTGGACATCGCCCAAGGCCACAAGACCGGCTTTTACCTGGACCAGCGTGACAGCCGGCTGGTCTGCAGCCAATACAGCCGCCGTCTCAACTTTGAGCACGTGCTCAATTGCTACAGCTACACCGGCGGCTTCACCGTGGCCGCTTTGGCCGGCGGGGCGAAGCACGTCACCTCCATCGATTCGTCGGCGCCCGCCTTGCAGCAAGCCGCGGCCAACGTGGCGCTCAACGGGTTTGACGCCGCGCGCGCAACCTTCATGGACGCCGATGTGAATGCGTCGCTGCGAAAGTTCGTGGCCGAGGGCCGTCAGTTCGACGCCATCGTGCTCGATCCGCCCAAACTGGCCCCCACCGTGGCGCACGCCGAGCGCGCCGCCCGCGCCTACAAGGACATCAACCGACAGGCCTTCAAACTGCTCACGCCTGGCGGCGTGTTGTTCACGTTTTCCTGCTCGGGCGGCATCGGGGTGGAGCTGTTCCACAAGATCGTTGCCTCCGCCGGGCTCGATGCCGGGGTGGATGGCGCGATCCTGCAGCGCCTGGGCGGTGCGAGCGACCACCCCATGACCATCAACTTCCCCGAGGGCGAGTACCTCAAGGGTCTGGTCGTCATGAAAAAGCAGTAGGGTGTGCAGGTCTTGGGGGGGTCGCATACACTTGCGCGCTTCTTTCGACCGCCCACCCGTTTGTTTACCCCCGACACCGTCGCGCCCGCCATGTCCCTCATCCCCGCCACCATCCTCACCGGTTTCCTCGGCTCGGGCAAAACCACGCTGCTCAAACGCGTGCTCAGCGAAGCGCATGGCCAGAAGATCGCGGTGATCGAAAACGAGTTCGGCGAAGAGAACATCGACAACGAAATTCTGGTCGCCGACACCACCGAAAACATCATCCAGATGAGCAACGGTTGCATCTGCTGCACCATTCGCGACGACCTGCGCGCCACGCTGCGCGATCTGGCCGAAAAGAAGCGCAAGGGCGAGCTCGATTTCGACCGCGTGGTGATCGAGACCACCGGCCTGGCCGACCCCGGCCCGGTGGCGCAGACCTTCTTCATGGACGACGAGGTGGCCGAGCAGTACCTGCTGGACTCCATCCTCACGCTGGTGGACGCCAAACACGCCGCGCAGCAGCTCAACGACCGCCAGGAAGCGCGCCGCCAGGTGGGCTTTGCCGACCAGATATTCATCAGCAAGTCGGATCTGGTCAGCGCCGAAGACCTGGACGCGCTGACCCACCGCCTCAAGCACATGAACCCACGCGCGCCCATGCGCGCCACGCATTTCGGCGAGGTCTCGCTGAAGGAGGTGTTTGATCTGCGCGGCTTCAACCTGAACGCCAAGCTCGACATCGACCCCGATTTCCTCAAGGCCGATGACCACGATCACGGTCACGAGCACCATGACCACGAGCATGGCGAGCACTGTGACCATCCGTCGCACAAGAGCGACCACGGGCATGGGCACGAGGGCCACCACCACCATCATGACGACGATGTGAAGAGCTTCGTCTACCGCGCCACCCGCCCGTTCAACCCCGCGAAGCTTGAAGACTTTCTGGGTGCCATCGTGCAGGTGTACGGTCCACGCATGCTGCGCTACAAAGGCGTGCTCGACATGGATGGCACCGACCGCAAGGTGATCTTCCAGGGCGTGCACCAGCTCATGGGCAGCGATCTCGGCCCACCGTGGGCCGAAGGTGAGCCGCGCACCAGCAAGATGGTCTTCATCGGCATCGATCTGCCGCGCGACATCCTGGTGCAGGGCCTGGATCAGAGCCTGGTCTGAAGCCCGCGCAACCGTGCTGTTTGTCTCGCTTCTCCAACGCCTGGGTTTCCCCTCCCGCCCGGATTCCGGGAGCGTCGTCGCCACCTCGTTACAATCGCGCCCCATGCCGGTGGCCCGGCGGTCTTCCAGTGCAGGTGCTCGCCAACGGCCGAGTCCCGGTTCAGGTAGGGGTATAACCTCGCATCCGTCGGCCATGCCGACACAGGTTGATGCGGCCCAACCCCGCACACCGGACCCGGATCAAGCACCGTCAGGCACTGAGAGGAGACCCGTTGTGAAAGCCCCGGCTACCAAGTCAGCAAAACCAGCCAAGACCGCAGGCGCAAACGCGAAAGGGCGCTCGTCGGCGGCCAAGGCGGCTGTGCCTGCAGGGCGCAAGCCCTTGGCCAAGAGCGTCGCCAAGCAGCCGGTTGCCAAGGCTGCGGTGAAGCCGGCGGCGTCCAAGGCAGCGGCCAAACCCGCGGTGAAAGCCCCGAACAAGGTGGCTGCGAAGGCTGTTGCCAAACCGGTCACCAAGGTGGTCCCCAAAGCCGCGGTCAAAGGCCCTGTCAAACCGAAAGCAAGCGCACCGACCAAAAAAACCGCTTCGCCTGCCGCGAAAGCCTCCTCCAAGCCAGTGGCCAAAACCACTGTTGCGAGCAAACCCGTTGCCGCTGCCAGGAAGGCCGCTGCACCGGTCAAGCCCACGCCTTCCCGCACACCCGCGGTCAAGCCCATTCCGGCGAGTTCCGCCAAATCCAAGGCACAGCCCGCCGCCAAGGCGGCTGTCCCCACCGTGACCACTTCTGCTCCCCGGGCGGCCACCGCCGCCCCCGTCTCCAAAGTTGCCAGCGCCAAGAAGGCTCCAGCTCCAACCCCCGTGGTTGTTGAGCCCACGCCACGCCCATTGGGCAAGCGCGCGGCCAAAAAAGTCATGATGGAGCAGATGACCCAGGCTGCGGTGGTTCCCACCCACGCGCCCGATGCTGCCAAGGCGACTTTTTCCCACACGAACGAACGTGCTGTCATGACCCCTCCCGTCCCTTCCTCGATCCAGAAAGACCCCAAGCGGGCCAACAACTGGAAGACCCTGCCCGCCGATCAGTTGACCGATCAGGACGTGCAGGCCATGCCCGACAGCGAATACATGAGCGACCTGCAGTTGGCTTATTTCCGCCGCAAGCTCTCGCTGCTGAAGGCCGACATGCTCGCCAATGCCGGCGAAACCACTGAACACCTGCGTGAAGACACCGTGGTGGTGCCCGATCCGGCCGACCGTGCCACGATTGAAGAAGAACACGCCCTGGAGTTGCGCACCCGTGACCGCGAGCGCAAGCTGCTCAAGAAAATCGAACAGGCGATTGCCCGCATCGATTCGGGCGACTACGGTTATTGCGAAGAAACCGGTGAGCCCATCGGCGTGGGCCGGCTCATGGCCCGCCCGACCGCCAGCCTGTCGCTGGAAGCCCAGCAGCGTCGCGAACTCAAGCAGAAGATGTTCGGAGACTGAGTCCTTTCCACCGATCACGTTCACGACCACTTCCCGGCACCCGATCCATGTCCAAGGACGATTCCAACGGCGGCTTTCTCTCGAAGGTGGTCAAGTTCGTGCGCCATCCCACCACGAGCTGGGCCGATCTGGACACGCGCCAGGCCGACCGTGAGAGCGAGTACAGCAAGGCGGCGCTGAAGGAAATGATCGAGCGCAAACGGCGCAACGATTTCGTGCGCAAGCGCGAGTTCGACATGCTGCGCAAGATCCGCAGCCGCGAAGGCACGAGCCCTGAGGGGCCTGGCATGCGGCCTTCGTTCTTCCAGAGCAGCTTGCCTTCCAAACCCGACGACCGCGCCGAGACGTTGAAGAAGATCGACGAGATCGAGGCCCAGATGTCCATGCAGTGGTGGAAGACCAAGGGCCCTGACTCACTGGTCAGCACCGGCTCCAGCCTCAACCCTGCGGCGGTCAACAATTCTGGTGGCTCGCCGCTCAAGGCCAAGGACGAGGTTCCGGTGGTCACACCCGACCCCCAGGAGCGCAAACGCCAGGCGCAGTACGACGAGACCGAACCCGCACCGTTGCCCATGGCCACTGCCAAGGCGCAGCCCGGCGCTTCCGAAACCCGCAACCCCGCCACAGCCGAGCAGGCGCAGGCCAGTGCAGCGGCCAAAGCCGCTCAGGGTCCGAGCCGCACCGGCCTGATGGCGCCCACCCAGCCCAGCGAGCTCGGCAGTTCCCACTCCAGCGGTGGCGCGTTTTCCGCGTCGCATTTTTATTCGCTCGATGTGCAGGCGATCGTTCAGGACCCCGATGTCGAAGAAGCGGCCATCCGCTTCGCCAATGGCGATGACGCAGGCGCCGAGCAGGGATTGATGGAGGTCCTGGGCGAAGGCGGCTCCAAGGTCGA
This sequence comes from Hydrogenophaga sp., assembly GCF_022844385.1. Lineage (GTDB taxonomy): Bacteria > Pseudomonadota > Gammaproteobacteria > Burkholderiales > Burkholderiaceae_C > Hydrogenophaga. Next base: position 6,528 of record NZ_JALHLX010000023.1, read on the forward strand.
TGAAATCGACGACTGGCTGGCCCTGTTTGACCTCTACCGGGCCACCGGGCAATTGGCGCCGTTTGAGAGCCGTGCTGTCGATTTTGTCAACCGTTTCAGCCGTTCCGCTCCGCAGTGGTACGACATGCCGGAGACGGTGTCGTCGATGACCGGCAAGACCTTCACGCCCACCGCGAGCAACAACAGAGCTGTGTGGGTGAGCGAGGCCGAGTTGGATGCGCACGCGGTGGGCACCCTGCAGAACGTGTTGTTGCGCGCCAAACAGCCCTGGGTGCTCGACTGGACCCCCATGGAGACCATGGACCTGAAGGCGGCGCGTGCCCTGCTGGGCATCTTTACGCTCTGGGGCGACCAGGACGTGGAGCTTCGGTTCCTGGGTTCGGCCGTGTTCCGCGACCTGCTCAAGAACTTCACCCCCTCGGGCCGCCGCGACGTCGAGCAGCTCTGGTGGGAGTTGCGCATGGCGGTGCTGCGTGTGATGAACCGGCCCGACGAGTTCGAGTTGACCGCGCTGGACTTCTGCGTGACCTACGAAGTGTCCCCGCCGGGTTGGGAAAAACCACGTTGTCACGTCACGTCGATTGCCGCCGACCGCCCGGACGATGCGGGCCAGTCCGTGCTCAGCGAAGCCGTGCTGGAAGCCGTGCCTTCGGCCTACCCGAGCGAATCCCCGACCGAAGGCCATCCCTCCGAGTTCAACCAGCTTGGTCTGGTGGAACTCTCGGGCGAGATCCGGGGTGATCCGCAGGCTACGCTGGACATGCTGGAGCGCCGTCTCATGGGTGCCGACGTGTTGATCATTTCCTGCCGCAACCTGATCAGGGTCGACTTCTCGGCCGCGGGCACCTTGCTCAACTGGGTGTCGCAACACCACGCCGAACGCCGGCTGGTGCAATTCGTGGATGCGCACCGCCTGGTGTCCGCCTTCTTCCACGTCATCGGCATCACCGAGTACGCCAAGGTCGTGGTCCGCAACGACTGACCCCCAGCCGGCTCGCACACGTTGTTTCAAACAACGGCGCGAGTTGCTGTTGCACGGCCCCGGATCAACCCCAACTGACAGCCATGGAATCATTTCACGGAACCACGATCGTCTGCGTGCGCCGGCAGACGCCTGACGGTGTTCAGGTCGCCATCGGTGGCGATGGCCAGGTCACACTCGGCCACATCATCGTCAAGGGCACGGCCCGCAAAGTGCGCAAGCTGCACCACGACAAGGTGCTGGCCGGTTTTGCCGGCGCCACCGCCGACGCCTTCACCTTGTTCGAACGCTTCGAGGCCAAGCTGGAGAAGCACCAGGGGCACCTGGTGCGTGCGGCCATCGAGCTCACCCGCGACTGGCGCACCGATCGCGTGTTGCGTCGCCTGGAGGCCATGCTGGCCGTGGCCGATCACACGGCCTCGCTGATCATCACCGGCAACGGCGATGTGCTGGAGCCCGAACACGGCATCGTTGCCATTGGATCCGGTGGTGCGTATGCGCAAGCGGCGGCGAAAGCTTTGCTCGACCACACCGAACTCAGCGCCGAAGAGATCGTGCGCAAATCCTTGGGTATTGCGGGCGAGCTCTGCATCTACACCAACATGAATCACACGGTGGAGGTGCTCTGATGTCTTCGATGACTCCCCAGGAAATTGTTTCCGAACTCGACCGCTTCATCATCGGCCAGAAGGGCGCCAAACGCGCCGTGGCCATTGCGCTGCGCAACCGCTGGCGGCGCCAGCAGGTCGACGAAAAGCTGCGTCCTGAGATCACGCCCAAGAACATCCTCATGATCGGCCCCACTGGCGTGGGCAAGACCGAGATCGCGCGTCGCCTGGCGCGGCTGGCCGACGCGCCTTTCATCAAGGTCGAGGCCACCAAGTTCACCGAGGTGGGCTATGTGGGCAAGGACGTGGACAGCATCATCCGCGACCTGGCTGAAATAGCGATCAAACAAACCCGCGAAGTGGAGATGCACAAGCAGCGCGTGCGCGCCGAAGACGCAGCAGAAGACCGCATCCTGGACATCCTCATTCCACCGGCGCGCAGTGCGGAGCCGGTGACCAACGTGGTGCCCCTGCCCGAGAGCACGGCGCGCCAGAACTTCCGCAAGAAGCTGCGCGAAGGCGATTTGAACGACCGCGAGATCGAGATTGATCTGCTCGAAGCGCGCCCGGCCATGGAGATCATGGGCCCGGCCGGCATGGAAGACATGGCCGAACAACTGCGGGGCATGTTCAGCCAGATCGGCGCCGGCAAACGCCAGACGCGCAAGCTCAAGATCGGCGACGCGTTGAAGCTGCTGATCGACGAGGAAGCCGGCAAGCTGGTCAACGAAGACGACATCAAGACCCGCGCCCTGCACAACGCGGAGCAGAACGGGATCGTGTTCATCGACGAGATCGACAAGGTCACCTCGCGCAGCGATTCCGGCAGCGCAGAGGTGTCGCGCCAAGGTGTGCAGCGCGACCTGCTGCCACTGGTGGAGGGCACTACCGTGACCACCAAGTACGGAGTGATCAAGACCGACCACATCCTGTTCATCGCCAGCGGGGCCTTTCACCTGGCCAAGCCGAGCGACCTGATTCCCGAGCTGCAGGGCCGCTTTCCCATCCGGGTGGAGCTGCAGTCGCTCTCGGTCGACGACTTCGAGGCCATCCTCACGCAGACCCACGCCTCGCTGGTGCGTCAGTACCAGGCGCTGCTGGCCACCGAGGGCGTGACGCTGGCGTTCTCGCCCGAAGGCATCCGCCAACTGGCGCAGATCGCTTGCGACGTGAACGAGCGCACCGAGAACATCGGCGCGCGCCGCCTGGCCACCGTAATGGAGCACTTGCTGGACGAGGTGAGTTTTGACGCCACCAAGCTGCAAGGCCAGACCATCACCATCGACGCGGACTACGTGAACGGGCGCCTGGCCGCGCTCAGCCGCAACGAAGACCTCTCGCGCTACATCCTGTGAGCGCCTGGCCGGACGTCAACCCGGTCCGATGACACCCCGAGCCACCAACGCCAGCCGTTGGTCGGCCGATTTGCCTGCCGGCATCCCTCAGGACGACCCCAGACGCTGCAGGGTTTTGAAGCATCACATTCAGAGCCGGTTGTAAGTGCTTGCTTTTAATGCATTTTTGGCTTGCAAACAGCTTCAAAATGTATCCTAAGTGGTTGATTTCATTGGAAAAAATTTCCATCTGCTGAGTTGCACGCCTTGGTTTTCCTGATAAAGTGGAAAAAAGTGCATTTAAGTGGTGAAAAGTGTTTTCCAAGGATTGATCGCGGTGTTTCAGGGTGCTTCTTCTCTCAGTCTCGACGCCAAGGGTCGGCTCTCGGTGCCAACCCGGCACCGTGACGTCCTGAGCGCGGGTGCGAGCCAGCTCACCATCACCAAACATCCCCACGGCTGCCTGATGATTTTCCCGCGCAGCGCGTGGGAACAGTTCCGCGATCGCATTGCTTCGCTGCCCATGCAGGCGCAGTGGTGGAAGCGCATTTTCCTGGGCAACGCCATGGACGTGGAGATGGACGGCACCGGCCGCGTGCTGGTCTCGCCCGAGCTGCGCGCTGGCGCGGGGATCACCAAGGACGTGGTGTTGCTCGGCATGGGCGCCTATTTCGAGCTGTGGGACGCGCAGGTGTACGCCGCCCAGGAAGCCGAAGCCATGAAGGCCGACATGCCCGATGTCTTCAAGGACTTCTCTTTCTAAGGGCGATGGTGCAAGGCACATGGATTCACCACACCGTCCTGTTGAACGAAGCCGTGCAAGCACTGGCGATCAACCCGGACGGTCATTACGTCGACGCCACCTTCGGGCGCGGCGGCCATTCGCGTCTCATCCTCGAGCAGCTGTCCCGTCAAGGGCGACTGACCGTCTTCGACAAAGATCCGCAGGCGGTGGAAGCCGCGCAGTCGATGGCCGCCACCGATGCGCGCATCGCCATCCGCCACGAGGGCTTTGCCCATCTGGGCGAGTTGGGGGCGGCGAGTGTGGACGGGGTGCTCATGGACCTCGGCGTGAGCTCGCCACAGATCGACGACCCCGAGAGGGGTTTTTCTTTTCGCAACGATGGCCCCCTGGACATGCGCATGGACACCACGCGCGGCCAGAGCGTGGCTCAGTGGCTGGAAACAGCCGATGTTTCAACCCTGTCGGAGGTCATCCGTGACTATGGCGAAGAACGGTTTGCTCAACCGATTGCAAAGGCGATTGATCGTCGCCGACAGGAACGGGGCCCTTTTCGAACCACCCGTGAGTTGGCCGAAATCGTGGCTGGCGCGGTCAAAACCCGCGAGCCGGGCAAGGACCCTGCAACGCGCACATTTCAGGCTTTTCGGATTTTCATCAACGCCGAGCTTGAAGAGCTGCAACAAGCGCTAGAAGCCAGCCTGCACGTCTTGCGGCCCACAGGACACCTCGTGGTGATCAGCTTCCACTCGCTCGAAGACCGCATGGTCAAGCAGTTCATGGCGCGCCATTCGCGCGCCGTGGTGGACCGCCGCGTGCCATTTGCCGAACCCGCGCCCATGGCGTTGCGCGGCTTGAAACGCGTGATGCCGTCGGACGAGGAGGTCAAAGGCAACCCACGGTCGCGCAGTGCGGTGATGCGCGTGGCCGAGCGCACGGAGGCCGCACCGTGAGCGCAGCGCCGGGCCGCCCCAAGCAAGCTCGTACCCCCTTGGGGGGCAGCGCAGTCCACGAAGTGGCAAGCGTGGGGGGATTGTCATGATCCGTTTGAACCTCGTGCTGCTGCTCGCCGTGATCGCCAGTGCCTTCTACCTGGTGCACACCCAGTACGAGTCGCGCCGGCTCTACGCAGCGCTGGACAAGGCGCAGGCGCAGTCGCGCAAGCTCGACGCCGAACACGAACAACTGCAGGTGCAAAAGCGCGCTCAGGCCACGCCGGCGCGGGTGCAGCAACTGGCCACGCGCCAGCTGCAGATGCGTCCGGTCACGCCGGGTGTGACGCAGTACGTGACGGTGTTCGAGCCGTCCGTGCCAGCGGAGGCACCCTTCAGATGAGCCGCAGCATCAACTACAGCGCCAGCCCGCTGCTGGCCAGCAAGACGCCGGTGTGGCGCAGCAAGTTCATCGTCGCTGCGCTGGCGGTGGCGTTTGCGGGTCTGGCCGGGCGTGCCGCGTATGTGCAGGTGTTCGGCAACGACTTCTTCCAGCGCCAGGGTGAGGTGCGCTTCGCCCGCACGCTGGAGCTGCCGGCCAACCGCGGCCGCGTGCTGGACCGCAACGGCCTCATCCTCGCCTCCAGTGTGGTGGCGCAGAGCATCTGGGCGATCCCCGAAGACGTGGACCGCACCGACCCCAAGCTGCGCCAGCTCGCCAAACTGCTGGAGATGCCGCTGGCCGACCTGCGCAAGCGCCTGGCGGTGGAGGACAAGACCTTTGTGTGGATCAAGCGCCAGGTGGACGAGCCCGTGGCCAAGGAGATCGCCGCGCTGGGCATCAAGGGCTTTCACCAGCGCCGCGAGTACAAGCGCCAGTACCCCGAAGGCGAAGCGGCTGCGCACGTGGTCGGTTTCACCAACGTGGAAGACCGTGGGCAGGAGGGCGTGGAGCTGGCGTTCAACCAGCAGCTCTCGGGCAGGAACGGTTCGCGTCGCGTCATCAAGGACCGTCTCGGTCGTGTGGTGGAAGACGTGCGCGACGTGGTACCTCCGGTGGACGGACCCGACCTGCAGCTCTCCATCGACAGCAAGGTGCAGTACTTCGCCTACCAGAAGCTGAAAGAAGCGGTGCTGACCCACAAGGCGCGCGCGGGCAGCGTGGTGGTGCTCGACACCCAGACCGGCGAAGTGCTGGCGCTGGCCAACTACCCGAGCTACAACCCCAACCGGCGTGTGAACCTCAGCGGCGAGCAGTTGCGCAACCGCGTGCTCACCGACAGTTTCGAGCCCGGCTCGACCATGAAGCCCTTCATCACCGCGCTGGCGCTGGACAAGGGCATGGTCACGCCCAACACGCCGATCAACACCGCGCCGGGCCGCATCACCATCGGTGGCTCCTCGATCAGCGACACGCACCCGCACGAAATTCTGACGGTCACCGAGGTCCTGCAAAAGTCGAGCAACGTGGGCACCGTCAAGTTGGCCATGCAAATGAGCCCGCGCGAAATGTGGGAAACCTACGCCCAGGCTGGCTTCGGGCAGAAGCCGCAGGTGCCGTTTCCCGGTGCCGTGACCGGTCGACTGCGCCCGTACAAGACCTGGCGCCCGATCGAACAGGCCACCATGAGCTACGGCTACGGCCTCTCGGCCTCCCTGTTCCAGCTGGCCCAGGCCTACACCGTCTTCGCGCGCGATGGCGAGCTGATCCCGGTGACGCTGCAAAAGTCGGACGAGCCGGTGAGCGGCGTGCGCGTGTTCAGCGAAAAGAACGCCGTGGCCGTGCGTTCCATGTTGCAGCTTGCGGCCGGCCCCGGCGGCACCGGCTCGCGTGCGCAGACCATGGGCTACTCGGTGGGTGGCAAGTCGGGCACGGCGCGCAAGCAGGAGGGCAAGGGCTACGCCGACAAGAAGTACCGCAGCTTCTTCGTCGGGCTGGCGCCGGTGGAGTCGCCGCGCATTGTGGTGGCCGTGATGGTCGACGAACCCACGAATGGCCAGTACTACGGAGGTCTGGTGGCCGCACCCGTGTTCAGCGAGACGGTGCAGCAGACGCTGCGCATCCTCGGTGTGCAGCCCGACATGAGCGTCAAGCCGCAGATCGTCACCGAAGTGGTCGAGGAATCGTTCTGATGCAGACGCTGGACCAGACCCGCGACATCGCCGCCTGGTTGCGCACGAGCGTCACTGGCGCGCTCCAGTGCGACAGCCGCCGCTTGCAGCCGGGTGACGGTTTTGTGGCCTGGCCCGGCGCGGCGACCGATGGCCGCAGCTATGTGAACGCCGCGCTGGCGTCGGGCGCCGTGGCCGCTCTGGTCGAGCGCGACGGTGTCGAGTCCTTTGGTCTGGACGATCCCCGCGTGCTCGCCGTGCCCGACCTGAAGAACCAGGCTGGCGGTATTGCCAGCGAATTCAGCGGTCACCCCAGCGGCGCGCTCGACGTGCTGGCCATCACCGGCACCAACGGCAAGACCTCGTGTGCCTGGTGGGCTGCACAACTGCTTTCGGTGTGCGCCCGGCCCTGTGCCGTGGTCGGCACGCTCGGCATGGGTCAACCGGGCTCTGCGCTGGTGCCCACGGGCCTCACCACCCCCGACCCCGTGATGCTGCAACAGCAGCTTCGACGTTTTGTGGATGAAGGCTTGAAGGCCTGCGCGATCGAGGCCTCGTCCATCGGCCTGGTCGAAGGCCGCTTGAACGCCACGCAGGTGCGCGTGGCCGTGTTCACCAATTTCACACAGGACCACCTGGACTTTCACGGCAGCATGGATGCCTACTGGGACGCCAAGGCCGCGCTGTTCGACTGGCCGGGTCTGGCCGCTGCGGTGGTCAATACCGACGATGCGCACGGCGCTCAACTGGCAGTCCAGTTGGCCGGTCGGGAGCTGGACTTGTGGACCGTGGGCATCGAATCGCGCGCCCGCCTGAACGCGGTGGACGTCCAGTTCACCCACGCAGGGATGGCATTCGCGGTTGTCGAGCGGGACGCACAAGGCGCCGAGATCGATCGCCACACTTTGCAAGTGCCGCTGGTGGGCCGCTACAACGTGTCCAACCTGCTGTGTGTTCTGGCCTCTGCGCGCGCACTGGGCGTGTCGCTGCAGCAAGCCGTCAAGGCCTGTGGCGCGCTCACGCCGGTGCCAGGCCGCATGGAGCAGGCCGAAGCGCCCGCCCCCGACCAACCCCTGGTGCTGGTGGATTACGCCCACACGCCCGACGCGCTTGAAAAAGCGCTGCAGGCCCTGCAGCCGCTCGCCGCCCGGCGTGGCGGTGCGCTGTGGGTGGTGGTGGGCTGTGGCGGCGACCGCGATGCCGGCAAACGCCCGCTCATGGCGGCCGTGGCCGAGCGCGAAGCGGTGCACGCCGTGCTCACCAGCGACAACCCGCGCAGCGAAGACCCGATCCACATCCTGGGCCAGATGGTCGCCGGCCTGTCAAACGCAGGGGCTGTCCTGGTCGAGCCCGACCGGGCCGCTGCCATCGGCACGGCCGTGGAGCGCGCACAAACCGCCGACGTGGTGCTGATCGCCGGCAAGGGCCACGAGGACTACCAGGACATCAAAGGCGTGAAGACGCCGTTCTCCGATCTGGTTCACGCGCGCCAGGCGCTGGCCGCCCGCGCAGCGCAGGGAGCCCACGCATGAAAACGCTCGGCCAGTTGCTCCCCCAACTCAGCGGCGCCCGCGTGGTCGGCCAGCCCGACGTGGTGATCACCCGCGTGCACACCGACACGCGCAGCCTGCAACCGGGCGACCTGTTCGTGGCCTTGACGGGTGAGCGCTTCGACGCGCATGACTTCCTGCCACAGGCGGTGGCGCAAGGCGCGGTGGCCGCCATCGCGCACATCGGATTGGCCGAGGCGGGCCTGCCCGGCGTGGAAGTACCCGACACGCGCCGCGCACTCGGCGAACTCGCGCTCCTGTGGCGCCAGCAGTTCCCCCTCCCCCTGATCGCCGTGACCGGCAGCAACGGCAAGACCACGGTCACACAGATGATCGCGTCCATCCTGCGCGCCGCCGCAGGCGATGCTGCCCACGCCACGCAGGGCAACTTCAACAACGACATCGGCGTGCCGCTCACGCTGCTGCGGCTGACCGCCGCGCACAAGCTCTCGGTGGTTGAACTCGGCATGAACCATCCCGGTGAAATCGGCGAGCTTGCTGCGCTCACCAAACCCACTGTGGCGCTGGTGAACAACGCGCAGCGCGAGCACCAGGAATTCATGGCCACGGTGGAAGCCGTGGCGCTCGAAAACGGGCAGGTCATCCGGGCGCTGGCGGACGACGGTGTGGCCGTGTTCCCGTCGGATGACACGTACACGCCGCTGTGGCGCGGACTGGCCGCCGGACGCCGCGTGATGACCTTCAGCGACACCGACCCGGCCGCCGATGTGGCGGGCGTCAAGGCCGACTGGCAGGGCGGCGCCTGGACGCTGTGTTTCGCAACACCGGCCGGCAAGGGCACGGTGCATCTCAAGATTGCGGGTCGCCACAACGTGCGCAACGCGCTGGCCGCCACGGCCTGTGCGCTCGCTGCCGGTGTGAAGCTCGACTCGGTGGTGCGCGGGCTCGATGCCTTCGAGCCGGTGGGTGGGCGTTCGCGCGCGCTGGCGCTGCGGCTGGACGGCCGCACGATCACACTGATCGACGACACCTACAACGCCAACCCCGACTCGGTGCGCGCCGCCATCGATGTCCTGGCCGAGCTGCCCGGGCCGCGCCTGCTGGTGCTGGGCGACATGGGTGAGGTGGGCGAGCAAGGCCTGGCCTTTCATGAGGAAGTGTTGCGCCATGCCCGCGAACGCGGTGTCGAAGCCGTGCACGTGGCCGGCGACTGGATGCGCCAGGCCGCACCCGTGTGGCCCGCTGTGACGCACTGGAACGAGGTGCCTGCCATGGCCGGTGCGGTGTGCGCCGCCGTGACGGACGACCGGCCGGTGTTCCACAGCGTGCTGGTCAAGGGCTCGCGCTTCATGCGCACCGAACGTGTGGTCGACGCCCTGCTGGCGCTGGACCCCACACAACAAAACAACAAGAAGGACAACGCCCATGCTGCCTAGCCTGGCCCTGTGGCTGCAAGGCCTGTCGCCCGATTTCGGTTTCCTTCGGGTGTTCCAGTACCTTACGTTTCGCGCCGTCATGGCCGCGCTCACCGCTCTGCTCATGGGCCTGGCCGCCGGCCCGTTTTTCATCCGCCGGCTGGCTGCACTGAAGATTGGCCAGCCGATCCGCGAATACGCGATGCAGACGCACATCAGCAAGGGCGGTACACCCACCATGGGCGGCGTGCTCATCCTGTTTTCGATCGCGGTCTCCACCATCCTGTGGTTCGACCTGACGAACCGCTTCGTCTGGATCGTGTTGCTGGTCACGCTGGGCTTCGGTGCCATCGGCTGGGTGGACGACTGGCGCAAGGTGGTGCACAAGGACCCCGAGGGCATGCGCTCACGCGAGAAATACCTGTGGCAGTCGCTCATCGGCCTGGTCGCCGCCTTCTACCTGGTGTTCAGCGTGTCCGAGACCAGCAACCTGCGGGTGCTGCAGCTGTTCTTCGCCTGGGTCTCGTCTGGCTTCACGGTGGACCTGCCACCTCAGGCCGGTCTGCTCGTGCCCTTCTTCAAGGAGATCAGCTACCCGCTGGGCGTGTTCGGTTTCGTGGTCATGACCTACCTGGTCATCGTCGGTTCGAGCAACGCGGTCAACCTCACTGACGGCCTTGATGGCCTGGCCATCATGCCGGTGGTGATGGTGGGTTCGGCCCTGGGTGTGTTCGCCTACGTCACCGGCAACGCCGTCTTCGCGCGCTACCTGCTGTTGCCGCACATTCCGGGCGCGGGTGAGCTGCTGATCTTCTGCGCGGCCATGGCTGGCGCGGGTCTGGCCTTCTTGTGGTTCAACACCCACCCGGCGCAAGTGTTCATGGGTGACGTGGGCGCGCTGGCGCTTGGCGGCGCGCTGGGCACCATCGCCGTCATCGTTCGTCAGGAGATCGTGCTGGCCATCATGGGCGGCATCTTCGTGGTCGAGGCGCTCTCGGTCATGCTGCAGGTGACCTGGTTCAAGTACACCAAGCGCCGCTTTGGCACCGGTCGCCGCCTGTTCCAGATGGCGCCGCTGCACCACCACTTCGAGAAAAAGGGCTGGAAAGAGACGCAGGTCGTCGTGCGTTTCTGGATCATCACCATGCTCTTGTGCCTCGTGGGCCTGTCCACGCTGAAGCTGCGTTGAACATGTACGACCAACACGTCCTCATCCTCGGCCTGGGCGCCTCCGGCCTGGCCATGGCGCGCTGGTGCGCGCGCCAGGGTGCGCACGTGACCGTGGCCGACACGCGTGAGCAGCCGCCGCAGTTGCCGGGCTTGCGCACCGACTGCCCGCAGGCGAATTTCGTCAGCGGTGCATTCGACGATGCTCTGATGGCGCGTGGCGGTTGGACGTTGATCGCTCGCAGCCCGGGTCTGGCTCCCGCTTCTCTGCAGACCGTGCTGGGCTGGGCACAGGCGAACCACGTGGCCGTGCTCGGAGAGCTGGGTTTGTTTGCCCGCGCCCTGAAGACGCTGGCCGAGCGCGAGCGCCTGCCGTACCGCCCCAAAGTGCTGGCCATCACCGGCACCAACGGCAAGACCACCGTGACCGCGCTCACCACCTTGCTGCTGCAGCGCGCAGGCGTGCCCGTGGCCGTGGCCGGCAACATCGGCCCGGCCTTGCTGGATGTGTTGTCCGCTGCGCTGGACGCCGAGGCTGTCGCCCAACTGGCCGACGATGAACGTGCGGCCGCCGAGGCCTTGACCAACGCACCGGTGGTGGCGGCGCCGCCAGCAGACGTCGAGGTCGAGGTTGTTGATGAGCCCGCAGAAGACGAAGCACCCGCAGCCGAAGGCGACGACGAAGGTACGGTCATGCTGGTCCCGCCCCCCATCGAGCCACCCCAGCCACGGCACCTGCCCCGCGTCTGGGTGCTCGAACTCTCCAGCTTCCAGCTCGACGGCACCGCCGGCACCGACTGGGATGCCGTGCCCACCGCCGCCAGCGTGCTCAACATCACCGAAGACCACCTCGACTGGCACGGCAGCATGGCCGCCTACACGCAGGCCAAGGCGGCGGTGTTCGGCAGCCAGGCCCTGATGCTGCTCAACCGCGACGACCCGAAGGTCATGGCCTTGCAGCCCGGCCTGGTGACCGTGAAGGTGGGCAACCGCAACCGCCAGCAGAGCGCGCGGCCCTGGGCCAGCTTCGGTCTGGACGCGCCGACCCGCGCTGGCGACTGGGGCATCGAAACGCTCAACGGCATGGCCTGGCTGGTGCGTGCACTGGCGCTGGACGAGACGCGCTCGACAGGCCGCCGCGCCGCCGGGCCGCCCCAAGGCGCGGCTGCCCCCGCGGGGGGCAGCGCAGTACGCGCAGCGACAAGCGTGGGGGCTCCGGTGCCTGCTGAAGAGGTTTATTTCCAACGTTTGATGCCTGTGGACGCCCTGCGCATCCGCGGCCGCCACAACGCCGCCAACGCGCTCGCCGCACTGGCCCTGGCCACTTCCACCGGCGCCGCGCTGGGCCCCATGCTGCACGGCCTGCGCGAGTACCGCGGCGAGCCGCACCGCGTCGAACCCGTGGCCATCATCGACGAGGTCGAGTACTTTGACGACAGCAAGGGCACCAACGTGGGCGCCACGCTGGCAGCGGTCAATGGTCTGGGCGCCGAGCGCCGGCTGGTCGTGATCCTGGGTGGCGACGGCAAGGGGCAGGACTTCGCGCCGCTGGCGGAGCCACTCGCGCGCTATGCGCGCGCCGTGGTCTACATCGGCCGCGATGCCGCGCGCATCCGCGCAGCGGTCGGCGAAGCCCTGACCGATGAACACATTCCCCAGCTCGATGCCACCACGCTGCCCGAGGCGGTGGCGCTCGCTGCGCAGCAGGCCCGCTCGGGCGACGCGGTGCTGATGTCGCCCGCCTGTGCCAGCCTGGACATGTTCGACAACTACGAACACCGCGCCCGCGTTTTTGTGGATGCGGTCGGGGCCTTGGCCGCCGAACGCGGCATGAGCCTGGAGGCGGGCCTGTGAAGAAAAAAGCCGTGCCCACCCTGACCTGGTCGCAGCGCCTGCGCGAAGGACTGGCCGCGCTCAATCCGCGCCTGCTGGGCCGCGACCTGGCCGGCGTGCTGGCCGGTGGTTCCTCGCGCGACGGCCTGCCGGTGCGCCTGTCCAACCGCACCTACGCAGGCACGCGCAACGTGGCCGTGCGCGAACTCGGTTTTGACCAACCGCTGCTGTGGGTGGTGGTGGCGCTGCTCGCCTGGGGCCTGGTGATGGTGTATTCAGCGTCGATTGCGCTGCCCGACAACCCGCGCTTTGCCAACTACGCCCACACCCACTTTGTGATGCGCCACGGCATCTCCATGGCCATCGGTCTGGTGGCGGCCATGGTGGCGTTCCAGTTCCCCATGCGCAGTTGGGAAAAAATGGCACCCTGGCTGTTTGCCGTGGCGCTGGTGCTGCTGGTGCTGGTGCTGTTTCCCTTCATCGGCAAGGGTGTGAACGGTGCCCGCCGCTGGATCTCGCTGGGCATCATGAACTTCCAGCCGTCCGAACTCGCCAAGCTGGCCGTGCTGCTCTACGCGGCCGACTACATGGTGCGCAAGATGGACGTGAAGCAGCGCTTCTTCCAGGCCGTGACACCCATGGCGGTGGCCGTGGCGGTGGTGGGCATGTTGCTGCTGGCCGAGCCCGACATGGGCGCGTTCATGGTGATCGTGGTGATCGCCATGGGCATCCTGTTCCTGGGCGGTGTGAACGCGCGCATGTTCTTCCTCATTGCAGCGGTGGTCGTCTCGGCGTTCGCGCTGATGATCATGGCCAGCGACTGGCGCCGCGAACGCATCTTTGCTTACCTCGACCCCTGGAGCGTGGAGCACGCACTGGGGAAGGGGTATCAGCTCTCCCACTCGCTGATCGCGTTTGGTCGCGGCGAGATCTTTGGTGTGGGGCTGGGCGGCAGCGTGGAAAAACTGCACTGGCTGCCCGAAGCCCACACAGACTTTTTGCTCGCCGTGATCGGTGAGGAGTTCGGCCTCGTGGGCGTGCTGGTGCTCATCGGCCTGTTCCTCTGGCTCACGCGCCGCATCATGCACATCGGCCGTCAGGCCATTGCGCTCGATCAGGTGTTTGCCGGCCTGGTGGCGCAGGGCGTGGGCCTGTGGGTGGGCTTTCAGGCTTTCATCAACATCGGTGTGAACCTGGGCGCGTTGCCCACCAAAGGCCTGACCCTGCCGCTGATGAGCTATGGCGGTTCCGCGATCCTGCTCAACCTCATCGCAATTGCGATCGTGCTGCGCGTGGACTACGAGAACCGCCAGATGATGAAAGGCGGCAGGTCATGACCATGCCTTGCGCATTGATCATGGCCGGCGGCACCGGCGGTCATATCTTTCCGGGCTTGGCCGTGGCAGAAGCCCTGCGCGAACGCGGCTGGCGCGTGCACTGGCTGGGCGCGCCGGCCAGCATGGAAAGCCGGCTTGTGCCCCCGCGTGGCTTTGCGCTGGAAACCATCGACTTTGGCGGTGTGCGCGGCAAGGGCGTGCTCACGCTGGCCTTGCTGCCACTGCGCCTGCTGCGCGCCTTCTGGCAAGCCCTTCAGGTGGTGCGCCGCGTCAAGCCCGATGTGGTCGTGGGCCTGGGCGGCTACATCAGTTTTCCCGGCGGCATGATGGGCGTGCTAGCCGGCAAGCCCCTCGTGCTGCACGAGCAGAACTCGGTGGCCGGCATGGCCAACAAGGTATTGGCCGGTGTGGCCGATCGGGTCTTCACCGCGTTTCCCAACGTCTTCAAGAAGGCCCAGTGGGTCGGCAACCCATTGCGCGCGCCTTTCCTGCGGCAGCCCGCGCCAGCCGAGCGCTTTGCCGGCCGCAGCGGCCCGCTGCGGCTGCTGGTGGTCGGTGGCAGCCTGGGCGCCAAGGCGCTCAACGATGTGGTGCCGCAGGCCCTCGCGCTGATCCCCGAGCCGCAGCGACCCTCCGTGGTTCACCAGAGCGGTGAAAAGCAGATCGACGCCTTGCGCGCCAACTACATCGCCGCCGGCGTACACGCCGAACTCACGCCCTTCATCGACGACACGGCCCAGGCCTTCGCCGATGCCGACCTCATCGTCTGCCGCAGCGGCGCCAGCACCGTGACCGAAATCGCCGCCGTGGGCGCGGCCGCGTTGTTCGTGCCTTTTCCCTCGGCGGTGGACGACCACCAGACCACCAACGCGCGGTTCCTCGTGGACGCGGGTGCGGCCTGGCTGGTGCCACAACCCGAACTCAGCCCACAGCAACTCGCGCTCCGCCTGCAAAGCCTGCAGCGCGAACAGCTGGTGGCCATGGCCGAGAAGGCCAAACAGCTGCAGAAAACAGAAGCCGTGGCGGCCGTGGTGTCCGCCTGCGAGCAACTCGCGAAAGTCGATCAAAAATGAAACACGCCATTCGTCATATTCATTTCGTTGGCATCGGCGGCGCCGGCATGAACGGCATCGCCGAGGTGCTGCTCAACCAGGGCTTCCGCATTTCCGGCAGCGACCTGGGCGAGAGCACCGTCACGCGCCGTCTTGTGGCCCTCGGTGCCGAGGTCTTCATCGGCCACGACGCCGCGCACATCGAAGGGGCAGACGCCATCGTCACCTCCACAGCCGTGAAGGAAGACAACCCCGAGGTGGTGGCGGCGCATGCCAAGCTGATCCCGGTGGTGCCGCGCGCGGTGATGCTCGCCGAACTCATGCGCATGAAGAAGGGCGTGGCCATTGCCGGCACGCACGGCAAGACCACCACCACCAGCCTGGTGGCCAGCGTGCTGGCCGCCGCCGAGATGGACCCCACCTACGTGATCGGCGGGCGCCTGAACAGCGCGGGCGTGAACGCTGCGCTGGGTTCGGGCGAGTACATCGTGGTCGAGGCCGACGAGTCCGACGCCTCGTTCCTGAACCTGCTGCCGGTGCTGTCGGTCGTGACCAACATCGACGCCGACCACATGGACACCTACGGTCACGACTTCGGCAAGCTCAAGGCCGCCTTCGTCGAGTTCCTGCACCGCATGCCTTTCTATGGCGCGGCCGTGGTCTGCGTGGACGACGCGGCCATCCGCGAGATCCTGCCGCTGATTGCACGGCCCATCACCAGCTACGGCTTCTCCGAAGACGCGCAAGTGCGCGCCGTCAACGTGCGTGCGGTCGGCACGCAGATGCACTTCACCGTGCAACGCCGCAACGGCGTGGAACTGCCTGACCTGGACATCGTGCTGAACCTGCCGGGCGACCACAACGTGCTCAACGCGCTGGCTGCCATCGGCATCGCGGTGGAGCTCGGTGTGGACGACGCCGCCGTGGTGCAGGCGCTGGCCGACTTCAAGGGCGTGGGCCGGCGCTTCCAGCGTTACGGAGAAGCGGTATTGCCTGCCGGTGGCACCTGCACCGTGGTGGACGATTACGGCCACCACCCGGTGGAGATGGCGGCCACGCTGGCCGCCGCGCGCGGTGCCTACCCGGGCCGCCGGCTGGTGCTGGCCTTTCAGCCGCACCGCTACACCCGAACCCGCGATTGTTTCGAGGACTTCGTGAAGGTCATCAACCACGCCGACGCGGTGTTGCTGGCCGAGGTGTACGCCGCCGGCGAGAGCCCCATCGTGGCGGCCGACGGCCGTTCGCTGGCGCGCGCACTGCGCGTGGCCGGCAAGCTGGAGCCGGTGTTTGTGGACGACATCAACGCCATGCCGCAGGCCGTGCTGGACAACGCGCAGGACGGTGACGTGATCCTGTGCATGGGCGCGGGCACCGTGGGCGCGGTAGCCGGCCGCGTGATGGAACTGGCTCAGGAAGTGACTCAATGAGCCCCCACGCTCCACCGCTGCGCGGATCGCTGCCCCCCGAGGGGGAGGAGCCGGCTTGGGGCGGCCCGGCGCCGGCTCGCATGAACACAAAGGACAACGCAGTGATCGATCCGAATTCACTTGGCAAGGTGGCGGTCTTGATGGGCGGGCGTTCGGCCGAACGCGAGGTCTCGTTGATGTCGGGCACCGGCGTGCTGGCGGCGCTCCAGTCCAAGGGCGTGGACGCCCACGCCTTTGACCCGGCCGAGCGCAGCCTGGACGAACTCAAACGCGAAGGCTTCGACCGCTGTTTCATCGCGCTGCATGGCCGTTTCGGCGAAGACGGCACCGTGCAAGGCGCCCTCGAGTTGCTGGGTATTCCCTACACCGGACCGGGCGTCATGGCATCCAGCGTGGCCATGGACAAGCTCATGACCAAGCGCATCTGGATGGCCGAGGGCCTGGCCACGCCGGCCTGGCGCCAGGTGCACAGCGTCGAACAAACCGTGGCCGCGTACCGCGCCCTGGGCACGCCCATGATCGTCAAGCCCGTTCGCGAAGGCTCCACCATCGGCCTGACCAAAGTCACGAGCGAGGCGCAGTGCGCTGCCGCCTACGAGCTCGCCGCGAAGCAGGACCCGTTGGTCATGTGCGAGCAGTTCATTGCGGGCGACGAAGTCACCTGCCCGGTGCTGGGCACGGGCGACAGCGCCCACGCGCTCCCGGTGATCCGCATCGTGGCCCCCGACGGCAACTACGACTACCAGAACAAGTACTTCACCGACGACACGAAATACCTCGTGCCCTGCGGCCTGCCCGAGGGTGAAGAGGCGGTGATCCAGGCGCTGGTCCTGCAGGCCTTCAAGACGCTGGACTGCCGAGGCTGGGCACGCGCCGACGTGATGATCGACGCCGCCACGCGCAAACCCTACTTGCTGGAAATCAACACCTCACCCGGCATGACCGGCCACTCGCTGGTGCCGATGTCGGCGCGCGCCACCGGCCTGTCGTACGAAGACCTGTGCGTGTCCGTGCTCGCCACCGCCTCGCTGGACAACCCGGCCTGATCGCAACCCACCACCATGGCCACCACACCCATGCCCCTGGACATCAAGCTCATGACAGCGCTCACGCAAGCGCTGCTCGTGCTGTTTGTGCTCCTGTGCCTGGGTGCGCTGGGCACGTGGCTGGTGCGCCACCCGGTGTGGACGGTGAAGGCCATCACGGTGCACGGTGATGTGGTGCACCAGAACGCCGTGAGTTTTCGCGCCCAGCTGGCCACGCAGATGAAGACGCGCCTGTCCAGCAGCTTCCTCACGGTTGACCTGCAGCAGGTGCGCGATCTGTTCGAGGCCGTGCCCTGGGTGCGCCAGGCTGTGGTGCAGCGCGAATTTCCCAACCGCCTGCGCGTGACCCTGCAGGAACACCAGGCCGTGGCCTGGTGGGGCGAGTCGGGCTCGGGCCGGCTGGTGAGCCAGCTCGGTGAAGTGTTTGAAGCCAGCCCCGACGACAGCGACAACCTGCCCGAACTCGCCGGGCCGGCCGACCAGTCGGCGCAGGTGTGGACCGTGTACCAGCTGCTGCGGGCCGAACTGGCCCCGCTCGAACTCGGCATGGAGCGGCTCGAACTCACCGAGCGCGGCAGCTGGCGCGCCAGACTGGACAACGGTGCGCAGGTTGAACTGGGCCGCGGTACGCCCGACGAACTGGTGGCCCGCGCACGCCGCTTCAGCGCCACGCTGTCCCAGCTCACCGAACGCTACGCCGGTGCCCTGCAATCGGTCGATCTGCGCTACCCCAACGGTTACGCCCTGCGCTTGCGCGGCGTGACCACCGTCACCGACATCGCCCCCAACGCAACGCAACCCACACGGTAATCAAGAAGCAATCATGGCCAAGGAATACAAGGATTTGGTGGTCGGACTCGACATCGGCACCGCCAAGATCATGGTGGTGGTCGCCGAGGTCCAGCCCAACGGCGAGCTCAAGCTTGCGGGCCTGGGCGTGGCCGCCAGCCACGGCTTGAAACGCGGCGTGGTGGTCAACATCGACGCCACGGTGCAGAGCATCCAGCAGGCCCTGAAAGAGGCCGAGCTGATGGCCGACTGCCGCATTGCCCGCGTCTACACCGGCATCACCGGCAGCCACATCCGCGGCATCAACAGCAGCGGCATGGTGGCCATCAAGGACCGTGAAGTCACCGCCACCGACGTGGCACGCGTGATCGAAACCGCCAAGGCCATCAACATCTCGACCGACCAGCGCCTGCTGCTGGTGGAGCCGCAGGAGTTCGTGATCGACGGTCAGGAAGTGAAGGAGCCGATCGGCATGAGCGGCATCCGGCTCGAGGCCAAGGTGCACATCGTCACCGGGGCGCAGAGCGCGGCAGAAAACATCATCAAGTGCGTGCGCCGCTGCGGCCTGGAGGTGGACCAGCTCATGCTCAATCCGCTGGCCAGCAGTCAGGCGGTGCTGACCGACGACGAGAAGGAACTCGGCGTGGCGCTGGTCGACATCGGCGCCGGCACCACCGACGTGGCCATCTTCTCGGGCGGCGCGATCCGCCACACCGCCGTGATCCCGATCGCGGGCGACCTCATCACCAGCGACATCGCCATGGCGCTGCGCACGCCCACCAAAGACGCCGAAGACATCAAAGTCGAAAGCGGCTGCGCCAAACAGCTGCTGGCCGACCCGGACACGCAAGTGGAGGTGCCCGGTCTCGGTGACCGCGCCCCGCGCATGCTGAGCCGTCAGGCCCTGGCCGGCGTGATCGAGCCGCGGGTGGAAGAAATCTTTTCGCTGGTGCAGCAGGTGCTGCGCGATTCGGGCCACGAGGAAATGCTGTCGTCGGGCATCGTGCTCACGGGCGGCAGCGCGGTGATGCCCGGGATGGTTGAACTCGGTGAAGACATCTTCCTGAAGCCGGTGCGCCGCGGCATCCCGAACTACGCCAGCGCCCTGTCTGACATGGTGGCGCAGACCCGCGCGGCCACGGTGATGGGTCTGCTCGAAGAAGCGCGGCTGGCGCGTGTGCGTGGCCACAAGGTTTCGCAAAAGGCGGGCTCGGTTCAGGGCGCGCTCGAACGCATGAAAAACTGGTTTGTGGGGACCTTCTGATGAAGCACTTGATCACACCCGCACCGAACACCCGGCCCCGCTTCCGCACCCGATGTAGCGAGTGCACTGGACCGCCTGGCTGAATCCCGACCCCGATCCGCACCCGAATCCGAAACGTTTTTGAATCACAAGCGCCCATCAACAGGCACACAAGGAGCACACCATGAGCATCGAAATGATTGAAGTCGAAGAATTCAACCTGGGCACCCAGATCAAGGTCATCGGCGTGGGCGGTGGCGGCGGCAACGCGGTCGAGCACATGATCGCCCGCAGCGTGCAGGGCGTGGAGTTCATTTGCGCCAACACCGATGCGCAGTCGCTTTCGCGCAGCGCCGCGCACAAGACCATCCAGCTCGGCAATACCGGCCTGGGCGCTGGCAGCAAGCCCGACAAGGGCCGTGAAGCCGCCGAAGTGGCGGTGGATTCGATCCGCGAAGCCATTGCGGGCGCGCACATGCTCTTCATCACCGCCGGCATGGGCGGCGGCACCGGCACGGGTGCTGCGCCTGTGATCGCCCGCGTGGCCAAGGAAATGGGCATCCTGACCGTGGGCGTGGTCACCAAGCCGTTCGACTGGGAAGGCGGCCGCCGCATGACCAACGCCGACCACGGTCTGGCCGAACTCGAGGCCAACGTGGATTCGCTGATCGTGGTGCTGAACGAGAAGCTGCTCGAAGTGCTGGGCGACGACGTGACGCAGGACGAGGCCTTTGCCCACGCCAACGACGTGCTGAAGAACGCCGTGGGCGGCATCGCCGAGATCATCAACGAGTACGGCAACGTGAACGTCGACTTTGAAGACGTGCGCACTGTGATGGGTGAACCCGGCAAGGCCATGATGGGCACGGCCGTGGCCGCCGGTCCGGACCGCGCGCGCATCGCCGCCGAGCAGGCTGTGGCCTGCCCGCTGCTGGAAGGCATCGACCTCTCAGGCGCCAAGGGCGTGCTGGTGCTGGTGACTGCGGCCAAAGGCTCGCTCAAGCTGTCCGAATCGAAGCTGGCAATGAACACCATCCGCGCCTATGCGTCTTCCGAAGCGCACGTGATCTACGGCGCGGCTTACGACGACAGCCTGGGCGACGAGATGCGTGTGACGGTGGTGGCCACGGGTCTGTCGCGCCAGGGTGTGCGCCGCACGGCGCCTCCGCTGCAGGTGCTGCGTACCGGCACAGACAACGTGCCGTTCAATGTGCCCACCGTCAACGCTGCCGTGGGTGGTCCGGGCGCACAGCCCGACTACAACTCCATGGCCGTGCCCAGCGTGTGGCGAACCAACCGCACCCAGGCTGCGGCCAAGGTGGACGCATTGGCGTCGGGTGGCATGGACGATTTCGAGATTCCTGCTTTCTTGCGCAAGCAGGCGGATTGAGTCGGGGTCTGGGTGCGGGTGCGGGGGCGGGGGCGTTTCGCGCCTGCACCTTGGCGGGCTCGGGAGTGAGCGGCGCTCTGCTCCGCGGCTGTCCCCCGGGGCCTGCGGCCCCTCCTCCTTTATGCCGCTGCGCAGAACGCCACTCACTCCCGAGCTGAAGTGGCGTTGGTTTCTCTCGTCGGCCGAGTGCCAACGAGGTCATCGGCGGCCATGGGGCACGGCGCAGCGAAATCAAGGAGGAGGGGCCAAAGGCCCCGGGGGACGTTCGCGGAGCCGTGCCCCGTGGTCGCCGATGACCGGACCCATCGGGGAAAACTGCCCGGCAAGACATCCCCAGCCTATCGCGGCCATCACGATTCCCAAATGCGCCAAAACGCTGCAAAACCTAAAATCCAGCCCATGCTCGCGCAACGCACCCTCAAATCCCTGACCAAAGCGGTGGGCGTCGGCCTGCACAGCGGTCAGCGTGTGGAGCTCACCCTGCGCCCGGCACCGCCTGACACCGGCATCGTGTTCCGCCGCGTGGATTTGCCCGAACCGGTGGAGATTGCGGTCAACGCCACCGCTGTCACTGACACGCGCCTGGCCTCCACCATCTCCAACGGCAACGTCAAGGTGCACACCATCGAGCACCTCATGAGCGCCTGCGCCGGCCTGGGGCTGGACAACCTCTACGTGGACATCACCGCCGAAGAAGTGCCCATCCTCGACGGCTCCTCTGCTTCGTTCGTGTATTTGCTGCAAAGCGCCGGCATCGTGATGCAGAAGGCGCCCAAGCGTTTCATCCGCGTCACCCAACCGGTGGAGGTTCGTGAGGGTGAGGGCAGACAAGTGAAGTGGGCGCGGCTCGATCCGTTTCACGGCTACAAGCTCGCGTTCGAAATCGAGTTCGACCACCCCGCCGTCAACTCCACCGGGCAACGCGTGGAGTTCGACTTTGGCAGCGGACAGTACGCCCGCGAGATCGCGCGCGCGCGGACCTTCGGTTTCACCAAGGACGTGGAAGCCATGCGCTCGCACGGCCTGGCACTCGGCGGCGGGCTGGACAACGCCATCGTGATGGACGACGTGAAGGTGCTCAACGCCGATGGCCTGCGTTACCAGGACGAGTTCGTCAAACACAAGATCCTCGACGCCATGGGCGATCTCTACATCGTGGGCAAACCGCTGCTCGCCGCCTACAGCGCGTTTCGCAGCGGCCACGCCATGAACAACCAGCTGTTGCGTGCCTTGCTCGCGCGTCCTGATGCCTACGAGGTGGTGAGCTTCGAGCAGGATCGCGAAGCGCCGCACGGCTTTGCGCAGCTGGCGCCGGCTTGGTAGACACCCCTATGTTGCTGTTTCGCTGGACCGTTCTTTTTCTGCTGATCGCCGCCGGCGTGTGCTTTGCGTTCTACGTGGGCACCGGTCAGGCCCGCTTTCGGACCTGGGGCGTGGTCATCCTCAAATGGACGGTGATCGCCGCCTTGGGCTTTTTCGCTGTGCTGGTGCTCGAACGGCTCTTGTGAGCCTGCTCCGTTGCCGCTTCAGGACTGCTCGCGCAGGTCCCTGATGAAGGCGCTGAACAGTTTGAGCCGCTCGGTGTTGATCAGCCCGATCTTGAGTTCCACCGGCAGCTCGTTGCCATGGCGGTCCACCAGGATGCGGCGCATGCGCTGACCCACAAAGGGCGCGTTGCCCGTCTGGTGAAACTGCGCCAGAGCTTCGATGAACGCCACCTGGTAACGCACGGGCACCACCAGGTGTGCCAGCGATTCCCCCAGTGCTTCTTCGCGGCTCCAGCTGAACAGTTTTTCGGCCTCGGCGTTCCAGTCGGTGATGCAGCCCTCGAAGTCCATGCCCACAAACGGTTCCTGCGCGGTGTCGATCACGGCTCGTGTGCGGGCGTCGCTGTCGTCCATGCGTTCGAAGCTGCTCTGCAGCTCGGCGGTGCGTTCCAGCACGCGCCGCTCCAGCGACACGTTGAGCTGGCGCAACTCTTCTTCGTTGTGCTGCAGCGTCTTCACCATCGAGTTGAAGGCACCACCCAGGATGGCGACTTCTTCATACGCGCTGGACGCGGGGACTTTCACCGTATAACCCGCCTCCAGCCCGCGCGCCACATCGGCCAGGCCCAGCAGCGGGCGCGTGATCCAGCGCGCCAGACCCCAACCCAGCAGGGAAAACAACAGCGCCGCGACCCCGCCGCCCAGCAGCATGCGCCGGTGCAACTGGTCCACCGGCGCATAGGCTTCATCGAGGTCTTGCCGCACCAGCACACGCCAGCCCAGGCCCGGGTAGTCCTCAAAACCCCGGTCGCTGCTGTAGCCCACCAGATAGTCTTCACCATCGGCCCAGGTCTCGCGCACAAACCCCTGCTTGCCCTGCAGCGCTTCATCGACGCTTCGCAACTGGAGCACAGTGCCTTCCACCTCAGGTGGCCCGAGCAGCACCGCGCCCGTGCTGGAGACGATCAGCGGATCGATGCTGCGGCTGCGGCCCACCGGCACAAAGATCGCCTGTTCGATGTCCCGTGCCCACTTCCACGACAGGTGCACACCCAGCACGCCGGTGATCTGACCGTCGTCGTCCTTGAGAGGGAAAGCAATGTCGACAAAACGCATCGGCTCACCACCCGGGCTGCCCATGAGCTGAGCCAGCAGCAGGGCTTCATGGACATCCCCCACGGCCTGGCCCTTGAGTGCGTTTTGAAACCAAGGGCGTTGCGACACGTCGGCGCCTTCGAGCATGTTGCGGGTGGCGGCCAGCACCTTGCCGCTCGGGTCGGTCACACCGATCCAGGCGTAGGTGGGGTAACTCTGCTGCAACGCTTCGATTTCACGCTTCACCTCGACCAGGTCGAGCGGTCCACTCAGGCGGTTGGCGATCAGGCGCACCTCGCGGTAGCGCTCGAACATGGCCTGGTCCAGCCGGCTCGTGGTCTGGTTGGCCAACTCGGCCAGGTTGTTGCCGATGCTGCGGCGCACCTGGGTGCTGGCGGTGCGGTCGCTGAACACGGTGAGCATCACCGTGAGCAGCAGCGAGAGCAGGGTGAACGCCAGCGCAAGCCAGGCCCCCAGGCTGAAGCGGCGTTGCACGAGCTTGAACATGTTCAGTAGATCCGGCCGGCCTTGTAGGACGCGCTCGAACGCGCCTGCAGCGTTGAGACCTTGTTGATCGCCAGCAGCGTGCGGCTCACTTGCGCGTGCGTGATGGCCAGGCCCAGCGCGTCGGCCGCGTCCTTGCCGGGCAGGCCGGGCAGCTTCAGCAGGCGTTTGACCATCTCCTGCACCTGCGGCTTGGCCGCCTTGCCGTAGCCCACCACCGCCTTTTTGAGCTGCAGCGCGGTGTATTCGGCCACCGGCAAGTGGTTGGCCACCAGCGCGGTCAGGCAGGCGCCGCGCGCCTGGCCCAGCAGCAGCGTGGCCTGCGGGTTGACGTTGACGAACACAATCTCGCAGGCCGAGACCTCGGGCTGGTAGCGCGCCACCACCTCGGTGATCCCGTCAAACAGGATCTTCAGCCGTGCAGGCAGCAGCGCGCCGTCCTTCGGGCTGGTCTGGATGGTGCCGCTGGCCACGTAGTGCAGGTTGGGGCCGTCGGTGTCGATCACGCCGAAGCCGGTGCACTGCAGGCCGGGGTCGATGCCGAGGATTCTCATAGGTCGAAGGTCCAGCGCACCGAATGGAAGAACACCGGCGCGGCAAAACACAGCGCGTCCACGCGGTCGAGCAGGCCGCTGGCGCCGGTGGTGGAGCGGCCTGCAGAACCCCAGTGGGTCACGCCCCGGTCGCGTTTGATGGCCTTCATCACCAGATGACCCATCGACCCGGCCACGCAGGCCACCAGCGCCATGGCCAGCGCGGGCAGCGGCTTGAACGGGGTGAGCCCGGCCAGCAGCGCACCGAGCAAGCCGCCCGCCGCGAGACCCATGGCCCAGCTGCGCCAGTGAAAACTCTCGCTGATGGCGGGCGCAACCGGTGTGCCCATGCGGCGCGACGCGATGTGCTGCACCAGCATGCAGGTCTGCACCACCAGCACCAGGAAGAACACGAGGAAGGCGGTGCGGCCCACAAAGCCGGGGAAGTTGAGCAACAGCAGCGCGGGCACATGGCTCATGCCGTAGACGCAGACCATGATGCCCCACTGCAGCTTGGCGTTGCGCTCCAGAAAGCGCTGCGGGTCGTTGCCCAGCGCGCTCACCACCGGAATGGCGAGGAACACATAGACCGGGATGAACACGGTGAAGAGGTTGAAGCGTTCGGTCCACACCAGCGCGTATTGCAGCGGCAGCACGATGAAGAAAGCCAGCACCAGGCTGCGGTGGTCGCCGCGCCGCGTGGGCGAGAGGCTGATGAACTCGCGCAGGATGAAAAACGACACGAAGCCGAACAGCACGATGGCGACACCTTCGCCCAGCGCCCAGCCGATCCAGAACACCAGCGCCATGCCCCACGAGCTGCGCAGCAGCGCCTGGTTGTCGCGCAGGCGCAGTTCCCGTTCGCCGGATTCGTCTTCCCCGGCACGGCGCTCGCGCACCGAGAGCAACACGCTCACGCCGCTGGCAATGAAGAGCAGGCCGAACAGCAGCACGAACAACAGACTGACCTGTTGCTCGGGAGAGAGGCTGCGCACGAAGGAGCTCATCAGACTTCCCTCAGAGCGATGACGCTCTCGCGAGCTCGCTTCAGAAAATCGGCACGGGGCTCGTCAAACCCCAGTGCCACCGGTTCACCAAAGGTCACCGAACACAGCACCGGCACCGGCACGACCTCGCCCTTGGGCATCACGCGCTGCACGTTGTGGATCCAGGCCGGCACCAGCACCACGCCCGGAAAGCGCTGGGCGAGGTTGTACAGGCCCGACTTGAACGGCTGCGGGTCCTCTTCGTGGCCACGCGTGCCTTCGGGAAACAGGATGAGCGAGTCGCCGCTCTCCAGTGCGTTGATCAGCGGTTGCAACGGGTCTTCGTCGCCTTTGCGTTCGCGCTCCACATAGACCGCGTTGAACACCTCGGTGGTGATCCAGCGTTTGAAGTTGGAGGCGGTCCAGTAGTCCTTGGCGGCGATCGGCCGGGTGATGCTGCGCAACTCGTGCGGCAGCGCGGCCCAGATCAGCACCAGGTCGGCGTGGCTCTGGTGGTTGGCAAAGTAGATGCGCTGCTCGGCCTTGGGCGGGCAGCCGTGCCAGCGCGCCTGCGCGCCAGTGAGCAGGCGCACCAGGCCGAGCAGGAACACGCTCATGGCGGTGGCGCGCAGGTTCATGGCAGCTGAACGTCGCCCATGCGGGCCACGATGGTGCCGGTGCGCCGGGCAAGGTAGGCCGAACCCTGGCGCGTTTCGAAGAACTTGGGCGAGGGCAGCATCACCGCGAGGCGCGCGGCTTCGGAGGCGCTGAGCTTGCTGGCTGGTTTCTTGAAGTAACGCTGCGCGGCGGCTTCGGCGCCGAACACACCTTCGCCCCATTCCACGCTGTTGAGGTAAATCTCCAGAATGCGCTCCTTGCTCAGCAGCGCCTCCAGGGCCAGCGCGAGCACGAGCTCCTGGCCCTTGCGCAGGAACTGGCGCTCGCCCGAGAGCAGCAGGTTCTTGGCGAGTTGCTGCGTGATGGTGGAGCCGCCCACCACCTTGGGCTCGCGCACCGGTTTGTTGGGCTGGGCAGCGGCGCGTTTTTCGGCTTGCTGCTGGCGCTTCTCGTTTTTCTGCCACGCGGTTTCGATCGCTTCCCAGTCCACGCCGCCGTGCTCCAGAAAGCCTGCGTCTTCGGACGCGATCACCGCGCGCTTGAGGTTGGGGCTGATCTTGTCACCGGCCACCCACTGGTGCGACCAGCGCCAGGTCTTGTCGGTGGTCATGCTCTCTTTGCCGACGCGCCACGCTTCGGAGCGCATGAAGGCCGTGCTGGTCGGGTCGATCACCACCATGGCGGCGATGCGCAGCGCAAAGAACACCTGCAGCGCCACACTGGCCAGCAACATCCACAACACCCAGCGACCAAGGGAGCGCATCTATTGGCCCGACAACTGGGTCTGCAGCGTCTCGTCGCGCGTGAAACGGAAGCGCGAGACCACCACAATCTGGTCGGCCTGGCGGCGCATGGCGTCGTTGAACTGGCCGAAAGCCAGGCTGCGCACGATGGCCTGGGCTCGGCGGTCGAGCAGGTTGTTGCCCGAGGTCTGCACGATTTCGGTGTCGAGCACACCACCGGTGTGGTTGACCGTGATGATCATGGTGAGCTCGCCGTAAAGTTTGCGGCCGGCGGCCTCGGGGAAGTTGGTGGTGCCTCGGTCTTCGATCTTGCGGCGCAGTTCGTCGTAGTAGATGGCGTACACCGCCTCGCGCGTGGCTGGACTGATGTAGCGTTTTTTGGGCCGGGCGCTCTCTTCGTTGATGCGCCGCTCGATCTCGGCCAGGATCTTCACCAGCGCCTTGCGCTTTTCTTCGCGCTCCACCACCTCGCGGCTGGGGTTCGCGGCCTGGGTGTCGGGCGCGGGCATCCTGGCCAGCTCGCGGCGCACCTGGGCGAGCAACTGGTTTTGTTGCTCGCGCAGCGCCTCGATCTTGCGTTCGTCTTCTTCCGGCGTGTCGCCCACGCGCGCCACCGCGGTGGGCGGCAAGGGTGAGGTGGAGCGCCCGCGCACCGCGTCGCCACCACCGGCGAGCGAGGCTTGTGCAATCGCGGTGGCTTTCTCGGGCCGCTCGTTGCTGCGCGCGTTGACCAGGATCACTTCCAGCGGCGTGTCCTGAAAAGCGCGGTTGAAACCCTCTGGGTTCACGAACCGCACCGTGAGCACGGCGGCGTGCAACGCGATGGAAATGCCCAGCGCCAGCTGCAGCGTGCTCAGGCCTTTCAGAAACGCGAGGGTGGATGTCTTCACGCGGCGATTATCCGTGTGGCCCGCTCGTTCAGGCCGAATGGCCTGCCGGGTCGGTGGCCTCGGTCGGCTGGGCGGCGGGCTCGCTGCCATCACCCTCGTTCACGTCGATGGCCAGGGCCAGCGGCGCGGACATTTCTTCGTCCTCACCGTCCTCACCCGCGCTGTCGTCAGCGCCTTCGTCCACCGGCAGGTCCAGGCGTTCGATCACGGTGCCGTGCACGTCCAGTGTGATGTCGTCGATCTCGCCGAGCTTGATGCGCACATGCGCGCCGCGCGGCAGTCCGTCGGCGCCCATCACCGGCAACACCAGCGGCAGCGTGTCCGCACGCACGAGGTTGTCTTTCACCAGCGTGGCGGTGAGTTCGGTGGTGCCGCTTTGCTGCAGGTGCTTGAGCGTCCAGTAGCGCTCCATGCCGTTCTGGAAACCGTTGTAGGCGGTGTAGGCGGCGTCGAACGCGCTGATGATGGAGAACAGGTTCGCGTCCTTGGGCTTGAAGGGCGCGGCGAGTGCTGCGGTTTTGCCGTGGCGCGCGCAGGCAATGATCTGCCACTGGTTGACCATGTCCACATAGCGGCGCAGGGGCGAGGTGCTCCAGGCGTAGCTCTTCACGCCGATGCCGGCGTGTGGCTGAGCCTTGGTGCCCATGCGCACCTTCACGCCGGGTGCCATGCTGGCCTGGCTGCGGTAGATGCCGGGCACGCCGCAGTCGTTGAGCCAGTTGCCCCAGGTGCTGTTGGCCAGGATCATGGCCTCGGCCACCATCAAATCGAGCGGCGCGCCGCGCTGGCGCGTGCCGATCACCACCACCTCGTCGCCCACCGGTTCGTCGCCGGTCTTGCCTTCGAGGCGGAAGGTGTAGTCGGGCCGGGTGAAGTTTTCCGGCTTGCCGCGCACCACCTCGCGCTGGGCCTTGAGATGCCGCGCGAGCGTGAAGATGAAGGCCAGCGTGGGCTGCAGCGCGGCGATCTCGGGCACGGCGTTGCTGGCCGGGGCTTCGCCCGAGAGCCAGGCCTCGGTGATCACGGTGTCGAGCTGGTCGTGGCGCAGGTTCTGCGCGATCGGCACCCGCTCCAGCACGGTGCGCGTGTCGGTGATGGCCAGCGTGGCTTCGTCGAACGTCACGTAGAGCGAGACCGCGGGGCAGTCGCGCCCGGCCATCAGCGTGTAGGCCTGCACCACCTCGTCGGGCAGCATGGTGATCTTGTGGCCCGGCATGTAGACGGTGGACAGACGGTGGCGCGCCACCTGGTCGATGGCGCTCTCGGGCACGATGGCCAGACCGGGTGCGGCGATGTGGATGCCCAGCGTGACCGAGCCGCTGCCCAGGCCTTGCAGCGAGAGCGCATCGTCGATCTCGGTGGTGTGCGAGTCGTCGATGGAAAACGCCTGCACGGTCGCCAAAGGCAGCTCGTCGGTGATCACCGGGGCCTGCAGCGCCGGGAAGCCGGTTCCCTTGGGGAACTGGTCGAACAGGAAGCGCTGCCAGTGGAACTGGTAGGCGCTGCTGATGGCGCCGGCGTTCTGCAGCAGCGTGAGCGGCGCGGTGTGGCTGCTGCGCGCGGCCTCGACCACGGCCTTGTATTCGGGCGCGTTCTTGTCGGGTTTGAAGAGGATCTTGTAGAGCTGCTGGCGCACCGGCTCGGGGCAGGTGCCGCTGGCGAGCTCGGCGGCCCAGCCCTCGATCTGCACCTGCAGCTGTTTCTTTTTCTCGATACCGGCCAGTGCCTGGGCCAGGATGTCGGCCGGGGCCTTCTTGTAGCGGCCTTTGCCGGCGCGGCGGAAGTAGTGCGGCGCGCCCTGCAGGCACAGGAGTGCTGCCACCTGCTCGGCGGTGCTGGCGCTGCTGCTGAAGTACTCGCGCGCCAGATCGGCAAAACCGAATTCGTCTTCGGGTGCGAATTCGTAGGCCAGGGCCAGGTCCATGTCGGTGGACAGCTCGGTGGCCGAGGCCATCAAGGCGGCAGGGGCGGGTTTTTCAAACCGCAGCAGCGCGTTGACCGACTTCACCTTGACGCGCTTGCCGGAATCGAGCTCGACTTGCAGGGAACTTTCAGCCTCGGACAGGA
Organism: Hydrogenophaga sp.; assembly: GCF_022844385.1. Taxonomy (GTDB): domain Bacteria; phylum Pseudomonadota; class Gammaproteobacteria; order Burkholderiales; family Burkholderiaceae_C; genus Hydrogenophaga. The sequence continues at coordinate 36,371 of NZ_JALHLX010000023.1, forward strand.
GGCGGCCGGTCAACAACTTGCCGGCTTCATCAAACAGGATGTGCATGGGCGGGATTGTCCCATGGGGCGGCTACAGACCCATGAAGGCAAAGACTTCATCGATGTGGTCGTCGAAGTCGCTGATCGCATGGTCACTGCCGGGCAAGAGCCGGATGGTCCCACCGGCACAGAAAGCCTGCATTTCGCGCCAATCCAGGACTTCATCGCCTTTGCACACGATCGCGAACAATCCTTCGGGGGTGGCAGGTTGCCGGGCCGCCAGCCGCTCGATGTCTGCCTGCTGAACCTTCAGCTCGTCCACAAAACCGGGCTGGAAAAAGAAACGTTCCTGGCGGTCGTGCCACGCAGTCTGCTCGCCGATGTAAGCCGAAAGATCGCGTGCCGGGAACGGGGCCGGGTTCAGCAGCACCGCAGGGCAACCGGTCTGCAGCGAGACCCAGCGCGCGTAGAAGCCGCCGAGCGACGAGCCCACCACCGCCATGCTGTCGCGCGGCCAGTTGGCCGTGCCTTGCATCACCAGCTCCATGGCCTCGGCGGGCGAGGGCGGCAGCTGCGGGCACCACCAGACCACGCCCGGGTGTTCGGTCCGCACCCGCGCGGCCACCTTCTGCGCTTTCATGGAATGCGGCGAGGAGCGAAAGCCGTGCAGATAGAGCAAGTGAGTGGTGGTGGCGTTCATCGGCGAAGGATAATCGCGGGCCATGTCCGCCGTGTTCGACAAACCCTCCCTGCTGCAACGCATTGCCCCGGTCTTCCAGGGCTTTGACCTGCCGCTGTTGCTGGCCATCCTGGTCATGGCCGGTGCCGGGTTGTTGACGATGTACTCGGTCGGGTTCGACCACGGCACGCGTTTCGAGTCCCATGGCCGTAACATGCTGATCGCGGCCGGCGTGCTGTTCATCGTTGCGCAGATTCCGCCGCACCGGCTCATGAGCCTGGCGTTGCCGGCCTACGCGCTGGGCGTGATGTTGTTGCTGGGCGTGGAATTCTTCGGCATCGAACGCAAGGGATCGCAGCGCTGGTTGAACGTGGGCATGGTGATCCAGCCCAGCGAGCTCATGAAAATCGCCATGCCACTCATGCTGGCCTGGTGGTTCCACCGCCGAGAGGGGCAGCTGAAAGCGCTGGACTTCTTGGCTGCCGGCTTGCTGCTGGTGTTGCCGGTGGCGCTGGTGCTGATGCAGCCCGACCTGGGCACCTCTTTGCTGGTGCTGTCGTCTGGCCTGTTCGTGATCTTTTTCGCCGGCCTGAGCTGGAAGCTGATCCTGCCACCGGTGCTGATCGGCGCGGTGGGCATCGTGCTGCTGATCGCATTCGAGGGCCAGCTGTGCGCGCCCGATGTCGACTGGCATGTGCTGCGCGAGTACCAGCGCCAGCGTGTGTGCACGCTGCTGGACCCCTCCAAGGACCCGCTGGGCAAGGGCTTCCACATCATCCAGGGCATGATCGCCATCGGCTCCGGGGGGGTGTGGGGCAAAGGCTTCATGCAGGGCACCCAGACGCATCTGGAGTTCATCCCCGAGCGCACCACCGATTTCATCTACGCCGCTTTCTCCGAAGAGTTCGGTCTGGTCGGCACGCTGTGCCTCATGGCTGGTTTCATCTTCCTCATCGTGCGCGGCCTGGTGATCGCCATGGAAGCGCCCACGCTGTTCTCGCGCCTGCTCGCCGGTGCGCTCACGCTCAACATCTTTGTCTATGCCTTCGTCAACATGGGCATGGTCAGCGGCATCCTGCCGGTGGTGGGCGTGCCCTTGCCGTTCGTGAGCTACGGCGGCACCGCGATGGTGACCATGGGCGTGGGGCTGGGCATGCTGATGTCGATCGCCAAGTCCCGGCGCTTCATGCAGTCATGACGGTCGCTTTTGTCGGCGCGGGCAACATGGGCGGCGCGCTCGTGGAGCGGCTGTGCGAAGCCGGCTGGCCCGTGACCGTGTGCGATACCGATCCGCTGCGCCAGCAGCAGGCCCTGGCCGCAGGTGCCAGCCTGGCCGATACACCGCTCTCGGCCGTCGCCCAGCTCGGACCCCAGGGAGCGCTGGTGATCGTGGTGGTGGACGCCGACGAGTGCCGTGAAGTGCTGTGGGGCGAGCAGGGTGCGGCCAGCGGTTTGCGGCCCGGGCAGGCCGTGGTGCTGTGCCCCACCATCGCGCCCGACGACACCGTGTCCATTGCCTTGCGGTTGGCAGAGCAGGGCGTCGATTGCATCGACGCGCCCATGTCGGGCGGCCCGCAGCGCGCGCGCGACGGTCGCATGAGCCTGATGGTGGCCGCGCCTGCTGCGGTGCTGCAGCGACACGAAGATCTGCTGGCGGCCCTGTCGCTCAACGTGATCCGCATCAGCGAACGCGTGGGCGACGGTGCGCGCACCAAGCTGGTCAACAACCTGCTGGCCGGCATCAACCTCGTGGGCGCCGCCGAGGTGCTGGCCCTGGCCGAACGTTTGGGGCTGGACCTCACCACCACGCTGGACGTGATCGAGCGCTCCAGCGGCCAGAGCTGGATCGGCTCGGACCGCATGCGCCGTGCGATCAACGGCGACCTGGCGCCGCGCGCCCATGTGACCCTGCTGGAAAAAGACACCCGGCTGGCGGTGGCGGCGGCGCGCAGTGTCGGGTTTGAAGGCCCGCTGGGCGCGAGTGCGGCCGGGGTGTTCAAAGCGGCCCATGAGGCGGGCATGGCTGATCTGGACGACGCTGCGTTGCTCCCCTTCTTGCGCCAGAACGCTCCAAGACCCTGACGCGAGCGCGCAAGGCGGGTCGTTCTTACAATGACCCCATGATTTCACGCGAACCCACCCTGGCCCGTCTGGCCACCGCCCAAAGCCTGCTCCTCGAACCGTTTGGCCTCACGCCCGCGCATTTGCAGCGCGCGCTGGGCGAGATCATGTCGCACGGCGTGGACGATGCCGACCTCTATTTCCAGACCACGCGCAGCGAAGGCTGGAGCCTGGAAGAGGGCATCGTCAAGACCGGCAGCTTCAGCATCGACCAGGGCGTGGGCGTGCGCGCTGTCAGTGGCGAGAAGACCGCGTTTGCCTATTCCGACGACCTCTCCTGGGACTCGCTGCTGGACGCCGCGCACACCGTGCGCAGCATCTCCGGCCAGGGCCAGTCGAAGAAGGTGAAGACGCCCGCTTCCAAGGTGGCCAAGTCGCGCTCGCTCTACGGCGGCGTGGACCCGATCGGCACGCTCGACAGCACGGCCAAGGTGGCACTGCTGGAGAAGGTGGAAAAAATGGCCAAGGCCAAGGACCCGCGTGTGGTGCAGGTGATGGCCGGTCTGGCCGCCGAGCACGACGTGGTGTTGGTGGCGCGTGCCGACGGCACGCTGGCTGCCGATGTGCGCCCGCTGATCCGCCTGTCGGTCACCGTGATCGCCGAGCAGGCTGGCCGCCGCGAGGTGGGCTCGTCGGGCGGCGGCGGC
>NZ_JALHLX010000024.1 GCF_022844385.1 Hydrogenophaga sp.
CAGACCCAGCAGCAAGCCACAAGCCGCCAGCAGCCGGGCTTCGCCCCAGTGCTCCACCCAGCCGGTCCAGTCCATGGACTTCTCCATATCGATGCATTAGTGCATGCTGATATTAAGACAATGACCGGTCCACAGGTTGATCTGGCGCAAGCCCGCCCCAGATGCAGGAGACCGTTAAGCTCGAATGCCCCCCTGGCTCCACCCTTGAAAGGACCTCCGCATGGCCATTCCCTGGCTGCTCGCCCTGAAAGTGATCCCCTGGGGTGACGTGATCGAACACGCGCCCAAGGTGCTCAACGCTGCGCGCAAGTTGATGGACCGGCAGAAGTCGCCCGACAGCCCGCCGGTCTCCCCCTCGCCCATGGACCTGGTGTCGGACACACCGCCCAGCCTGGCAGAACTGCGCAACCGGCTGATCGAAGCGCGCCAGCTCATCGACCAGCAGGCCCAGACCCAGACCCAGATGGCGCAAACGCTGGCCGAACTGGCCGAGCAGAACGCGCGGCTGGTGGCGGCGGTGGAGTTGCTGCGCGTGCGAACCCGCGTGCTCATGTTCGTCATCGCCGCGCTGGTCATCGGCGTGATCGTGCTGTTCGCGCGCTGATCAGCCCCGTTCGCTCTTCAGGCTGGCATCACAGCCCACGCCCGCTGCGATCCAGCGGTGGGCCAGCTTCTGCAAAACCGGCGCCGCCCAGCGCCAGCGCGGGCCCAGCACGCCCGCGGCATCGGTGATGGCGCCGCAGCGGTAGACCGCCTGCGCTTCGTCCCAGCGCAGTGCGTCACACGCCCCGCTGCGCTTGCGCGAGATCACCTGCCCCAGCGGGCAGGGCTCGGCCAGGCAACACACCCCGCAACCGTTGCACGGCGCGCCCAGCGCGGGCTGCGCCGGGGCGGACGGGTGGATGTGAATGACCTGATGCTGCACGGCGCGAGAGTAACGCAGGCGTCACCTGCCTGAAGGCCCGCGCTTGCCTGGGCCCACCGCGCTGGTCTAAGGTGGTCACTCCAACAAATTCAAGGAGACAACATGGTCATCGATCCGCGCTTTTCGGTTCTGGTCTCGGGCTACACCTTTCTGGAGAGCCCCCGATGGCACAACGACCGGCTGTGGCTGTCGGACTTCTACACGCACCAGGTTCTGAGCGTGGACCTGCAGGGCCAGGTGGAGAAGATCGCCGAGGTGCCCGGACAACCCTCGGGCATGGGCTGGCTGCCCGACGGGCGCTTGCTGGTGGTGTCCATGCGCGATCGAAAGATCCTGCGTCAGGAGGCCGATGGTCGACTCGTCACCCACGCCGACCTGTCGTCCATCGCCGGCGGTCACACCAACGACATGGTGGTGGACTCACACGGTCGCGCATACGTCGGCAACTTCGGCTTTGATCTCATGGGCGGCGGCACGCCGCAAGCCGCCACGCTGGCGCGGGTGGACCCCGATGGTTCGGTGCGTGTCGTGGCGAACGATCTTTACTTTCCCAACGGCAGCATGATCACGCCCGACGGAAAAACCCTCATCGTCGGCGAGACCATGGGCAACCGCATCTCGGCCTTCGACATACAAGCCGACGGCGCGTTGGGTGCGCGCCGCGACTGGGCGGCCTTCGGCCCCTTGCCGACGTTGACCGACATCGGCACCGTGCTGGGCAATCTCAAGGCAGCGCCCGACGGCGCCACGCTGGACGCCGAGGGCGCTGTCTGGTTTGCCGACGCCATCGCCAACCGGGTGGTGCGCATGGCGCCCGGCGGCGAGATCCTGGAAAGCATCTCAACCGGCGCCCTCGGCGCGTTCGCCTGCACGCTCGGTGGCCCGGCCGGACGCACGCTGTTCATCTGCGTGGCGCCCGACTTCAACGAACACGCTCGCCAGCAGGCGCGCGAGGCGTCTGTGTGGATGACCGAGGTGAGCGTGCCCGGCGCCGGGCGACCCTGATCAGCGCGCCAGCACCGGGCCCAGCACCCGCCCGGTGTGCGTGTCCAGCCGCACCACCTCGTCGGGCGGTGCCGCGGCCACGATAAGACCACCACCGCCACCGCCCTCGGGGCCGAGGTCGATGATCCAGTCGGCTTCGGCCATCACGTCCAGGTCGTGCTCGATCACCACCACGCTGTGGCCGCCGTCCACCAGGCGGTGCAGCACGCGGATGAGTTTTTCCACATCGGCCATGTGCAGGCCCACCGTGGGTTCGTCCAGCACGTACAGCGTGTGCGGCGGCTTCTGGCCGCGGCGCGTGATGTCGTCGCGCACCTTGCTGAGTTCGGTGACGAGCTTGATGCGCTGCGCCTCGCCGCCGCTGAGCGTGGGGCTGGGCTGGCCCAGCGTGAGGTAGCCCAGACCCACGTCTTTCAGCAACTGCAGCGGGTGGCCGATGCTCGGCATGGCGGCGAAGAAGTCGACCGCCTCGTCCACCTCCATCTGCAGCACGTCGCCGATGCTCTTGCCCTTCCAGGTCACGGCCAGGGTCTCGGGGTTGAAGCGGGCGCCGTGGCAGACCTCGCAGGGCACCTTCACGTCGGGCAGAAAGCTCATCTCGATGGTGCGCATGCCCTGGCCTTCGCAGCCCGGGCAGCGGCCTTCGCCGGTGTTGAAGCTGAAACGGCCCGGGCCGTAACCGCGCGCCTTGGCTTCCAGCGTGTCGGCGAACAGCTTGCGCACCGTGTCCCAGAAGCCGATGTAGGTGGCCGGGCATGAGCGTGGGGTTTTGCCGATGGGTGTCTGATCGACTTCGAGCACGCGGTCCACGGTCTCGTATCCGCTCACGCTGGCGCAGCCCGACCACGCCGGGTACTGGCCCTTGTCCATCGCGTCGCGGCCGGCCCGGGTGCTGCGCTGGGCGACGGCGGCGGCCACGTTGGTCAACAGCACGTCGCGCGCCAGCGTGGACTTGCCGGAGCCGGACACGCCGGTGATCACGACCAGGCGTTGCAGTGGCACCGCGGCGTCGAGCTGGTTGAGGTTGTGGAGCTGGGCGGCATGCACCCGCAGCCAATGACTTGATCCCTCCCCCGCTGGGGGAGGGCTGGGGTGGGGGCTCGCCTGAGCCACGGCATTCGGTGCGCCTGCCTCCATCCCTGCCTTCCCCCAGAGGGGGAAGGAATCGAGCGGGGTCACCTCGCGCCTCGGCTGCAGCGGATGTTTCATCGCATGCAGCAGATAACGCCCCGTTACCGACTCGGGATTCGCCGAGAGGTCGTCCACCGAACCCTGCGCCACCACGCGCCCACCGCGCTTGCCCGCGCTGGGGCCGATGTCGATGATGTGGTCGGCGCGGCGGATGGTGTCTTCGTCGTGCTCCACCACCACCAGCGTGTTGCCCATGTCGCCGAGCTTGTGCAATGCGTTGAGCAATATCGCGTTGTCGCGCGCGTGCAGGCCGATGGTGGGTTCGTCGAGCACGTAGCACACCCCTTGCAGATTGCTGCCCAGCTGCGCCGCCAGGCGGATGCGCTGCGCCTCGCCGCCGCTGAGCGTGGGCGCTCCGCGGTCCAGCGTGAGGTAGTTCAGGCCCACCTCTTCCAGAAAGGCAAGGCGGCTTTCGATTTCGGGCAGCAGGTCGCGGGCGATGCCGGTTTCGCGGGTGGACATCACGGCTTCTTTCATGAGGCCTTGCACCCACTGCCGCACCTCGCGCACCGACAGCCGCGCCACGTCGGTGATGCCCACACCGCTGAATCTCACCGCGCGGGCCTGCGCGTTCAGGCGCGTGCCTTCGCAACCCGGGCAAACTTCGTCGACCAGGTCGTCCACCTCGGGTTCGGCAAAGCTCTGCTCACGGCCACGCTCCTTGTCGTCGCGCACCGAATCGTCGAGCACGCTGCGCTGGTCGCGCGAGAGCTTCAGCCCTGTGCCCACGCAGTCGGGGCACCAGCCGTGCTTGCTGTTGTAGGAGAACAGGCGCGGGTCGAGCTCGGGGTAGCTGGTGGCGCAGACCGGGCAGGCGCGCGTGGTGGAAAACACCTCCAGCTGGCCGAGTTCACGGGTGGACGAGCCCTCTTCCAACGCACGGGCCAGGCCGTCGAGCGGGTGCAGCACATGCACCACGCCCTTGCCGATCTCCAGCGCCTTGGTGAGCTGGCTGCGCAGCTGGGCTTCCTGATCGGCATTCACCACAAAGTCGGCCACCGGCAGCTCGATGGTGTGTTCCTTGAAACGGTCGATGCGCGGGAAACCGGTGGTGGGGAGGAACTCGCCGTCCACGCGCAGGTGGGTATAGCCGCGCGGGCGTGCCCAGTCAGCCAGCTCGGTGTAGATGCCCTTGCGGTTGACCACCAGCGGCGCGAGCAGGCCGATGTGTTGGCCCGCGTAGCGCTTGAGGATAGCGGCCGCAATGCTGTCGGCGCTCTGCGGCATCACCGCCGCGCCGTCGTGCACGCAGTGCTGCGTGCCCAGCTTCACATACAGCAGGCGCAGGAAATGCCAGACCTCGGTGGTCGTGCCCACCGTGCTCTTGCGCCCGCCGCGTGAGAGCCGCTGCTCGATCGCCACGGTGGGCGGGATGCCGTAGACCGCGTCCACCTCGGGGCGGCCCGCCGGCTGAACGATGCTGCGCGCGTAGGCGTTCAGGCTCTCCAGATAGCGCCGCTGGCCTTCGTTGAACAGGATGTCGAAGGCCAGCGTGGACTTGCCCGAACCGCTAACGCCCGAGATCACGTTGAACTGGCCGCGCGGGATGTTCACGCTCAGGTTCTTGAGGTTGTGTTCCTTGGCGTTGACGATGCGGATGGCGTTGCCGTGCTGGTCGCTGCGGCGCGCCGCGGCGGCCAAGCCGCTTGACTGGCCCAGGTAGTCGGCCGCGCGGCCCTCGCGCACGGCGTGCACCTCGCCCATGGACAGCGCGTATTCGCGCAAGGCCTTGGCGGTGTGGCTGCTGGCGTGTTCACGCACCTGCTCGGGCGGGCCTTCGGCCACCACCAGGCCACCGGCGTCGCCGCCCTCGGGGCCCAGGTCGATCAGCCAGTCGGCCGAGCGGATCACGTCCAGGTTGTGCTCGATCACCACCAGCGAATGGCCGGCGTCGATCAATTTGCGCAGGCTGCGCATGAGCTTGGCGATGTCATCGAAGTGCAGGCCGGTGGTGGGCTCGTCGAACAGGAAGAGCGTGCCCTTGCGCGAGAGCGGCTGGCGGCTCGCGCTGGCACTTTTGGAGGCCTCGGCCAGGAAACCCGCGAGCTTGAGGCGCTGCGCCTCGCCACCGGAGAGCGTGGGCACGGGCTGGCCGAGCTTCACGTATTCGAGACCCACGTCCACGATGGGTTGCAGCACGCGGATGACTTCGCGGTCGGCCTTGAAGAGCTCGGCGGCTTCACTCACCGTGAGGTCGAGCACGTCGGCCACGTTGAGCGAACGATCGCCGCGTTCGATGCGCACCTCCAGGATTTCGGGCCGATAGCGCTTGCCGTCACAGTCCGGGCAGCGCAGGTATACGTCGCTCAGGAACTGCATCTCCACATGTTCAAAGCCTGAGCCACCGCAGGTGGGGCAGCGCCCGTCGCCACTGTTGAAGCTGAACTTGGCGGGCGTGTAGCTGCGCTGGCGCGACAGCGGTGCGTCGGCGAACAGCGCACGGATGGCGTCCCACGCGCCCACATAACTCACCGGGTTGGAGCGCGCGGTCTTGCCGATGGGCGACTGGTCGACGAACACCACCTCGCCGAGTTGTTCGGCGCCGAGCAGCCGGTCGTGTGCGCCGGGCGTGTCGGTGGACTTGCCGAAGTGGCGCAGCAGCGCGGGTGCCAGCACGTCCTGGATCAGGCTGGACTTGCCCGAACCCGAGACTCCGGTGACGACCACCAGGCGCTGCAACGGGAACTCGACCGACACGTCTTTCAGGTTGTGTTCGCGAGCGCCTTCCAGGATGAGGCGCGGCGTGCTGTCGGTCACCGCACGCTTGAAGCCCATGCCGATGGTCTTGCGCGCGCCGAGGTAAGCGCCGGTCAGCGTGTCGGCCGAACGGATCGCCTCGGGCGTGCCGTCGAACACGATCTGCCCGCCGCGTTCGCCCGGGCCGGGGCCCATGTCGATCAGGCGGTCGGCCGCGAGCATGACGGCGGGGTCGTGCTCGACCACCACCAGCGTGTTGCCCGCGTCGCGCAGGCGCAGCATCGCGTCAACGATGCGCGCCATGTCGCGCGGATGCAGGCCGATGCTGGGCTCGTCGAGCACGAACAAGGTGTTGACCAGCGAGGTGCCCAGCGCCGTGGTGAGGTTGATGCGCTGCACCTCACCGCCGCTGAGCGTTCGGCTTTGGCGGTCCAGTGTGAGGTAACCGATGCCGACCTCGCAGAGGTAACGGATGCGGGTGTTGATTTCGTCGAGCAGGAGTTTGAGGGCCTGCGCCTGGCCAGTGTTCGGCTCCTTCCCCCCCTGGGGGAAGGTTGGGATGGGGGCTTGCGCGGGGGAGGGAGCCAAAGAGGCGAAGAAGGTGCGCAGCTTGTCCAGCGGCAACAACATCAAGTCGTGCAGACACAGCCCCGGCAAAGCCTCCACCTGCGCACGGCTCCACTTCACGCCGTGCGGCAAATAACGCTTCTCCGGCTTCAGCACCGCATCCGCCTGCACCTTGGTGCCCAGACGCCAGAGCAGGCTGTCGGTCTTCAGGCGCGCGCCACCACAGCTCGGGCACTCGGTGTAGCTGCGGTACTTGGACAAGAGCACGCGGATGTGCATCTTGTAGGCCTTGCTCTCCAGGTACTCGAAGAAGCGGTCCACGCCGTACCAGTGCTGGTTCCACTTGCCGTTCCACTGCGGCGAGCCTGCGCGCACCCAGTGTTTCTGCTCCTCGGTGAGCTTCGCCCAGGGCGTGTCGCGCGGGATGCCGGCGGCTTCCGCGTGCCGCATCATGTCGTCCTGCGCCTCTTTCCAGGCCGGCGTCTGGAACACCTTGATGGCGCCGGCACGCAGCGTGAGCTTGTCGTTCGGAATCACCAACCCATAGTCCACCCCGATCACCCGTCCGAATCCGCGGCAGGCCTCACAGGCCCCCACCGCCGAGTTGAACGAAAACATCGACGGCGTGGGTTCGCTGTAACGAATGTCGCTCTCGGGGCAATGCAGGCCGGTGCTGAAACGCCAGATCTCCGGCTCGGCCGCCTCTTTCAATTCGGGGCTCAATTCGGGGTCAGATTCCAATTTCGCGCTCGCGAAATTGGAATCTGACCCCGAATTGGCTGACCCCGAATTGGCGAGGGCGTAGACCATGAGCTTGCCGCCGCCACGCTTCAGACCGACCTCGATGGCCTCCATCACGCGCGCGGGTTCGGTCGTGCCGATGCGGAAGCGGTCGGCCACCACGTCGAGCACCTTGATCGCCTCCATGGGTGCGGTCTTCGCCTTGCCTTTGGTCTTGGCCTTGTCGTCCACGGCGGGCGCGGCGCGGTGCACGACGCGTTCGGCCTGCACCCGTGTGTAGCCGCTGGCCGAGAGCCACTGCTCGATTTCTTCCGGGGTGGTGCTGGCGGGCAGCTCCACCGGGAAGGTGACCACCAACCTCGGGTCACCCCGCTCCTCGGCCCGTTGTTTCAATTCAAGATAAATCGACTCTGGCGAGTCGTGCCGCACCAGGGCGGCGGTGTCGCGGTCGAACAGCTCGGCGCCGCGCGCAAACAAAAGTTTGAGGTGGTCGTTGAGCTCGGTCATGGTGCCCACCGTGGATCGTGAGCTGCGCACAGGGTTGGTCTGGTCGATGGCGATCGCTGGCGGCACGCCCTCCACCCGGTCCACCGCAGGTTTGTCCATGCGGTCGAGGAACTGGCGCGCATAGGCGCTGAAGGTCTCCACGTAGCGGCGCTGGCCCTCGGCAAACAAGGTGTCGAACACCAGGCTCGATTTGCCCGAACCGCTGGGCCCGGTGACCACCGTGAGTTCGCCCGTGCGGATGTCGAGGTCGATGTTTTTCAGGTTGTGCTGGCGCGCGCCACGGATGCGGATCAGGCCAGTGCCACCTTCCGTCGGTCGGTCACGACCCTCATCGTCGGACGCGGGTTGAATCGCGCCCGCAGGCAACTCGGCGGGCAAAAAGGCATCGGACATGCAGGGGGCTCCAGAGGGGGACGCAAAGATTCTACGGAGCGATGCGGCATACCCCACACCGTGTACGTCATAACCACAATTTCCCACCCGGGCTGACTGCCTAGACTGAGCCCTCATTTCGATACACACACCATGAAAAAAATCTCCGATTCCTGGTCCAGGGGCCTCACCACCCTCGCGCTCACCGGGCTTGTCACCCTCTCCCTGCCCGCCTGGGCGCAGCTGCGCATCGGAAACCCGTCGGGCATCACCGGCTCGGTGGCGGCCGGCGTCAAGGAAAACATCGACGGCGCCCGGCTGTACTTCGACGCGGTGAACGCACGCGGCGGCGTCAACGGCCAGAAGATCGACATGATTTCGGTGGACGACAAGTTCGACCCCAAGGTCACGGTGGAAGTCTCGCGCCAGCTCATCACCGAACAGAAGGTGCTGGCCCTGTTCCTGAACCGGGGCACACCGCATTCACAAGCCCTGCTGCCCATGCTGGCCGAGTTCAAGGTGCCGCTGGTGGGCCCGAGCACCGGGGCCATGGTGCTGCACGAGCCGGTGAACCCCTGGGTCTTCAACGTGCGCGCCACCTACCAGCGCGAGGCCGCCAAGGCCATCGAACACCTCGCCAGCATCGGCATGACACGCATCGCGCTGCTGGAGACCGACGACTCCTTCGGCGCCGACTCGGCCGCGGGTGCGCTCAAGGGATTTGCCACGGTGAAACAGACGCCGGTGATGCAAGAGAAGTTCCCGCGCGACAAGCCCGACTTCACCGAGCTGGCGACCCGCGTGGTGAAAAGCAACGCCCAGGCGGTGATGGTGATCGGCTCGGCCGGCAACGCCGCCAACGGCATGAAGGCGATCCGTGAAGCGGGTTCGCGGGCGCAGCTGGTCACGTTGTCCAACAACGCCTCCGAGGGCTTCATCAAACTGCTGGGCGAACACGCTCGCGGCGTGATCGTCACGCAGGTCTTCCCCAACGAGCGCTCGGTGGCGTTTCCGCTGATCAAGGAAGCGCAGGACCTGGCCAGGGCCAAGGGCCTGGAGGGCGTGTCGCCCGCCATGATGGAAGGCTTTGCCGCCGCCAAGGTGCTCACCGAAGGCCTGCGCCGCGCCGGCCCCAACCCGACCCCGGTGGCCCTGCGCGACGCGCTGGAAGGCATGCGCAACTACGACATCGGAGGTCTGCAGATCAGCTACAGCGCCACCGACCACACCGGCCTGGATTTTTCGGATCTCTCGATCGTCAACGCCAGCGGCAAGTTCATGCGCTGAGAGCGTCTCTACGATTTCACGATCAGCACGGGCATCTTGGCGTGGGTCAGCACCTTCTGCGCCACGCTGCCCAATATGAGCGCTTTCACCCCTTGGCGGCCGTGCGAGCCCATCACGATCAGGTCGCATCCTTCGGCCTCGGCTGTTTCGATGATCCCCTCGTAGACCACGTTGCGCTCGATGGTGTCGCCGGCGAACGGCACGCCTTCGGCGGCGCAGGCCATGCTCGCGGCATCAAGCGCCACGCCGGCCGCGGTCTTGGCCTCGGTGAGGTAGGCCTGCAGGCCGATGGCCGAAGCGTCACCGATGCCGATGTAGGGAAACGGGTCGATCACGTAGACGCCCACGATCTGGGCTCCCTGGCTCTTGGCGAGGCCCACGGCGGCTCGGGTGGCGAACACGCCGAGCTCGGAGCCATCGGTGGGCAGCAGGATCTTCTTGAACATGGTCGCTTTCCTCCAGTTGATGAATGAACAGTTCCGCGCGCGGCGGCTTCACGCCATCGTAGAAAGGGCCTGGTCGACCAGCTTTGCGTCAGATCAAACCGGGGCCGATTCCTGCGTGAGCACCGCAGGGCGCACGTCCACCGCACAGTACTTCAGTTCGGCGATCTTGCCCACCGGGTCCAGGGCCGGGTTGGTGAGCAGGTTGGCCGCCGCTTCGGCGTAGGCGAACGGAATGAAGGCGGTGTCCAGCGGCATGGCGTCGTCCAGCCGCACCGGCAGAGCCACTGTGCCGCGGCGCGAACGCACCTGCGCCACAGCACCGGCCTGCAGCCCCAGCCGCTGCGCGGTGGTGGTGTGCAGGCTGACCACCGGGCCGGGTTCGAGCGCATCGAGCACGCCGCTGCGCCGCGTCATGCTGCCGGTGTGCCAGTGCTCCAGCTGGCGCCCGGTGATGAGCACCATGGGGAAGGTGGCGTCGGGCACCTCGGCCGGCGGCGTGACATGGGCGCCGACCAGCGTGGCGCGCCCGCTGATCGTGGGAAATCCGTCGGTGAACACCACCGGGTGGCCCGGGTCGCTCTCGCTGCTCACCGGGTAGGTCACCGCGCCTTCGCGCTGCAGCCGCGCCCACGAGAGGCCGGCGATGCTGGGCATCATGGCGCGCATCTCTTCAAACACGGCGCCAATGCCACCGTGTGCGTCTTCGGTGGCGGTGCCATCGGCGGCCACGCCATACGTCCAGTCCAGACCCAGACGGCGCGCCAGCTGCTCGGTGATCCACGCATCGGCCCTGGCCTCACCGGGTGCGCGCACGGCCTTGCGCCCGAGCTGCACGCAGCGGTCGGTGTTGGTCACGCTGCCGGTCTTCTCGGGCCACGCGGTGGCGGGCAAGACCACATCGGCCAGGCTCGCGGTTTCGGTCAGGAAGATGTCCTGCACCACCAGGTGGTCCAGCCCCGCGAGCGCCTCTCGCGCATGGGTGGCGTCGGGGTCGCTCATGGCCGGGTTCTCGCCCTGGATCAGCATGGCGCGGATCTCGCGGCGGTGCGCCGCGTCAATGATCTCCACCACGGTCAGGCCGGCCTCGCTGCCCAGCGTGCCGGGCGGCAGGTTCCACAGGTGCTCGGCTTTCTCGCGGGCGTGCACATCACTCACCTTCTGGTAGTCGGGCAGCACCATGGGAATCAGCCCCGCGTCGCTCGCGCCCTGCACGTTATTCTGCCCGCGCAGCGGGTGCAGCCCGGTGCCGGGGCGGCCGATCTGTCCGGTGATGAGCGAAAGCGCGATCAGGCAGCGCGCGTTGTCGGTGCCGTGGGTGTGCTGGCTGATGCCCATGCCCCAGAGGATCATGCTGTTCTTCGCCGTGGCGTAGGCGCGCGCCACCTCGCGCAGCGTGGCCGCATCGATGCCGCAGACCGGCGCCATGGCCTCGGGCGAGAAGTCCACCAGGTGGGCCTTGAGCAAGGCGAAGTCCAGCGTGTGCGCTTCGATGTAGGCCGGGTCGGTGAGGCCTTCGAACACGATGGTGTGCAGCAGCGCGTTGAGCAGCGCCACGTCGGTACCGGCCTTGAAGCCCAGGTGCTTCCAGCTGTGGCGCGCGAGTTCGGTGCGGCGCGGGTCGGCCAGCACCAGCTTCATGCCGCGCTTGACCGCGTTCTTGATCCAGGTCGCGCCCACCGGGTGGTTCTGCGCCGGGTTGGCGCCGATCAGCAGCACGAAATCGGCGTGCTCCACGTCGCGCAACGGGTTGGTCACCACGGCCGAGCCCAGTCCTTCCATGAGCGCGGCCACGCTGGAGGCGTGGCACAGGCGCGTGCAGTGGTCCACGTTGTGCGTGGCGAACGCGGTGCGGATGAGCTTCTGGAACAGGTAGGCCTCTTCGTTCGTGCCCTTGGCCGAACCGAAGCCGGCCACCGGGCCCTGGCGGCCACGCGCGGTGGTGCTGGCCATGGCCTGCTTGAAGCCGTTGGCGGCCACGTCCAGCGCTTCGTCCCAGCTGGCTTCGCGGAACAAGGTCTTCCAGTCGCGGCGCATCACCGCATGCGGATCTTTCGGTGCGTCGGCGCGGCGGATCAGCGGGCGCGTGAGCCGCTCGGGGCTGTGCGCGTAGTCAAAGCCGAAACGGCCCTTGACGCACAGGCGACCTTCGTTGGCGGGGCCGGCGATGCCCTCGACGTGTTCGATCTTCTCGTCACTCACGTGATACGTGAGCTGGCAGCCCACACCGCAGAAGGGGCAGACGGAATCGACGGTCTTGTCTGAAACCTTGGCGTACGCGCCATTGGCTGGCGCAATCGCACCCGTGGGGCAGGCCTGCACACATTCACCGCAGGCCACGCAGGTGCTGGAACCCATGGGGTCGTTCTGGTCGAACACGATCTGCGCGTGGCCACCGCGGAACGCGAGACCCAGCACGTCGTTGCCCTGCGTTTCGCGGCAGGCGCGGATGCAGCGCGTGCACTGGATGCAGGCGTCGAGGTTGACGGTCATGGCCGGATGACTCAGGTCTTGCGCGGCGGCGGCACGGGCAGGGAAGCGCCCTGCCCTCGCACCCGCGATACCGGCCCAATGTGCCAGCTCACTGTCGTGTTTGAGTGCCGCCGTGTCCGGCGCGTCCGACAGCAGCAGTTCCAGCACCGTCTTCTGTGCCGCCGCCGCGCGCGGGCTGTCGGTGGTGACCACCATGCCCGGCGTGGGAGACCGGCAGCACGAGGGTGCGAGCACGCGCTCACCGTCGATCTCCACCACACAGGCGCGGCAGTTGCCGGGGCTGCGCAGGCCGTCCTGGTGGCACAGATGCGGCACGGCCACACCGGCGCGCTGCGCGGCCTTGAGCAGGGTCTCGCCCGGCGCGGCTTCCACCGCGCGGCCGTTGAGCGTGAAGGCGATCGGGGCCGAGTGTTCGGGCAAGTCGTTGGTCTTCATGCGCCCACCTCGTGAGGAAAGAACCGCAGCACACTGTCCACCGGGTTGGGTGCCGCCTGGCCCAGGCCGCAGATGCTGGCGTCGCGCATCACCTGCGAGAGCTCGGCCAGCAGCGCTGCGTCCCACACCGGCGCCTGGATCAGCTCCACCGCCTTGGTGGTGCCGGCGCGGCAGGGTGTGCACTGGCCGCAGGATTCGTGTTCAAAGAAGCGCATGAGGTTCAGCGCCGCGTCGCGGGCCCGGTCGTGCTGGCCCATCACCACCACCGCCATGGAACCGATGAAGGCGCCGTGCTCGGCCAGGGTGTCGAAGTCCAGCGGCACGTCGGCCAGGGCGGCGGGCAGGATGCCGCCCGAGGCACCACCGGGCAAGTACGCGTACAGCGTGTGGCCCTCGGCCATGCCGCCGGCGTGTTCGTCAATGAGTTCGCGCAGCGTGATGCCGGCGGGCGCCAGATAAACGCCGGGCTGCTTCACCCGGCCCGACACCGAAAAGCGCCGCAGGCCGTTGCGCCCGGCGCGTCCGTGCGTGGTCAGCCACGCGCCACCGTGCGCCAGGACCTCGGGCAACCACCACAGGGTCTCGGGGTTGTGCGCCAGCGTGGGCCGGCCGAACACGCCGTGCAGCGCGACGATGGGCGGCTTCAGACGCGGCAGGCCGCGTTTCCCTTCCACCGATTCGATGAGCGCGGACTCTTCGCCGCAGATGTAGGCGCCGGCGCCGCGCCGCAGTTCGATGACAGGCGGTGTGTAGCCCGGGTATTGCGCAGTGAGCGCCTGCAGACGCCCCTGCAGCGTGTCGAGTTCACGCTGCAGCAGCACGCGCGCATCGTGGTATTCGTCGCGCAGGTACAGCCACACGTGAGCTATGCCGACCACCTGCGCGGCGATCAGCAGGCCTTCGAGCACCTGCGGCGCACCCGCCTGCGCGCTGGTGAGCACGTGGCCGTCCTTGAAGGTGCCGACCTCACCTTCATCGATGTTCACCACCATGTGGCGTGGGCCGGGTTGGGCGCGCACCGTCTCCCACTTGCGCCACGCCGGAAAACCCGCGCCGCCCAGGCCACGCAGGTTGGACACCTTGAGTTCGGACAGCACCTGCTCGTTGCTCAGTTCGCCAGAAAGCAGGCGCTGCAACTGCTTGAGTTCAGACGCCTCGGGCACCGGCAGCTCGCGCGGGTCGGTGTCGCCGCTCTTGAGCAAGGCCTGCACCGCGTCCACCGTGGCGTGCGGCAACTGCCGCTGCCCCACACACGCGGCCGGCGCGCGGTGGCACTGGCCGATGCAGGGCGCGGGCTGCACACGCACCGAGCTGTCATGCGCCAGGGCCATTTGCAGATCGGTCATCAACTGGTGGCTGCCGGCCATGGAGCACGAGAGGCTGTCGCACACACGGACCACGGTGGCGGGCACGGCCGCGTCGTCGTCCACGATCTCGAAGTGGTGGTAGAAGCTCGCGACTTCGAACACCTCGACCTGGCTGAGTTTGAGCCTCTCGGCCAGCGCGGCCAGGTGGCCATGGCGCAGCGCGCCCTCACCGTCCTGCAGCCGGTGCAGGTGTTCGATCAGCAGGTCGGTGCGCGGCGCCAGGCCTGCGCACAAAACCGCCACGCGCTCGCGCGCCTGCGGTGTGGTCTGGCGACCCTTGGGGGTGTGGCGCGGTGCGCCGCGGCGCACGGTTTCCACGGGTCGGATGGGGATCACGGTGGTCATCGTCGCAGCCTAGCACCGGCACCGGGTTTTAATATGTTCTTCATTGCATAAACCCGGGCCCTTCCGCCATGCTGCGCGTCACCCTGCAACCCCGATGGCACCTCAGCCAGGACAACGGTCCCGCGCTGGACGCCAACACCTTGCTGCAGCTGCTGGCGGCGGTGCAGGCCTCGGGCAGCATCTCGCAGGCGGGCCGCGAACTCGGTCTCTCGTACCGCCACGCCTGGGGTCTGCTGCAGCAGGCTGAAGCGCTGTTTGGCCAGCCCCTGCTGGTGCGCGGGCGGGGGCGCGGCTCGGCACTCACCGAGCTGGGCGAAAAACTCATCTGGGCCGATGCCCGTATCGGAGCGCGGCTGCAGCCGCTGCTGGAATCCCTGGCCTCGGAACTCGAAGGTGAACTCGGGCGCGTGCAGCGCCGCCAGCGCGCAGTGCCGCGCCTGCACGCCAGCCACGGGTTTGCGGTGGCCGCGCTGCGCGAGCAACTGGCTGCGCGCCAGGTACCAGTGGAACTGCGCTACCGCAACAGCCTGGAAGCCGTGGCCGCGCTCGCGCAGGGCGACTGCGAGCTGGCGGGCTTTCACGTGCCGCTGGGCGAATTCGAGGCGGCCGCGGCGCAGCGCTATTTGCCCTGGCTCCAGCGCGACCAGCACCTGCTGGTGCACCTGGCGGTGCGCACGCAAGGTTTGTTCGTGGCTCCCGGCAACCCGAAAGGCATTCAAGGCCTGGCAGACCTCACGCGTCGTGGCTTGCGCTTCGTCAACCGGCCCGAGGGCTCGGGCACACGCGTGCTGACCGACCTGCTGCTGCAGCGCCACGGCATCGACGCGCGCGCGGTGACCGGTTTTGACAACACCGAGCTGACCCACGCCGGCGTGGCCGCCTATGTGGCCAGCGGCATGGCTGATGTGGGCATCGGCGTGCAGACCGCCGCGCACCGCTTCGGGCTGCACT
Organism: Hydrogenophaga sp.; assembly: GCF_022844385.1. Lineage (GTDB taxonomy): Bacteria > Pseudomonadota > Gammaproteobacteria > Burkholderiales > Burkholderiaceae_C > Hydrogenophaga. Next base: position 15,327 of record NZ_JALHLX010000024.1, read on the forward strand.
TCATCCCGCTGCTGAAAGAGCGCTACTTCTTCGCCGTGCCACCCGACGCGATGGACCGCGCGGAACTGCGGCCGGTGCTCACCGTGCTGCGCTCACCGGCGTTCCGCTCGCGTGTGGCCGCGCTGCAGGGCTACGAGGCGGCGAGCACCGGGCAGGTGATGGCGCTGGGCGAAGCCTTCCCGGACTGACTCAAGCGTCCACAACGCCAGCACGCTCCAGCATGGCGTGCAGCAGCACGTTGCAGCCGGCGGTGATGTGCGCGGGCTTCGCGTCTTCGATCTCGTTGTGGCTGATGCCGTCCTTGCAGGGAATGAAGATCATGCCGGCCGGCGCCAGTTGCCCGGCGTAAATGGCGTCGTGCCCGGCGCCCGAGACCACCGGCATGTGGCTCAGACCCAGCTGCTCGGCCGCGCCCTGAACGGCCTGTACACAACCGGCGTCGAACGGCTGCGCCGCGTAGCTGGACACCTGCTCGATGCCGATCGCCATGCCGGTTTCTGTGCTCAGGCGCGCAGCGAGCGCACGCACTTCCGCCACCTGCTGGTCCACCAGCGCGTCGGTGCTGTTGCGCAGGTCGATGGAGAACTTCACCTGGCCCGGAATCACGTTGCGGCTGTTGGGGTGCACCTGCACCATGCCCACGGTGCCGCGACCGTGCGGACCGTGGCGCAGCGCCGAGGCCACCACCTCCTGCATGAGGTGGGTGGCCACCTGCAGTGCGTCGCGCCGCAGCGCCATGGGCGTGGGGCCGGCGTGTGCCTCCATGCCGGTCACGGTGCAGTCAAACCAGCGGATGCCGAGCACGCCGTGCACCACGCCGATGGTGACGTCGGCGTCTTCGAGCACCGGGCCTTGTTCAATGTGGGCCTCGAAGTAGGCGCCGATGGGGTGGTCGCCAGGTTCCTGCTCGCCGATGTAGCCGATGCGCTCCAGTTCTTCACGCACGGTCTTGCCTTCGGTGTCGCGCGCGGCGTAGGCGTGTTCCAGCGTGAAGGCTTTGGCGAACACGCCCGAGCCCATCATCACCGGCACGAAGCGTGAGCCTTCCTCGTTGGTCCAGAACGCGACCTCGATCGGCGCCTCGGTCTGGATGCCGTGGTCGTTGAGCGTGCGCACCACCTCGATGCCGGCCAGCACACCGTAGTTGCCATCGAACTTGCCGCCGGTGGGCTGGGTGTCGATGTGGCTGCCGGTCATGACCGGGGGCAGTGCCGGGTTGCGCCCGGGCCGGCGCATGAACACATTGCCGATCTTGTCGACCGTGACGCTCATGCCGGCTTCGCGCGCCCAGCGCGTCACCAGGTCGCGGCCCTGGCGGTCGAGATCGGTCAGCGCGAGGCGGCAAACGCCGCCCTTGGGCGTGGCGCCGATCTGCGCCAGCTCCATGAGCGAGGCCCACAGGCGCTCGCCATCGATGCGCAGGCCGGTGGTAGCGGTGGTGTATGAGGGTGTGGGTGTGAGGGTGTTCATGGCAGTTCGGGTTCGGGCTGGGGGGTGTCGCGGTAGGCGGCAAAGGCATCGCGCAGGCGCCGGCCACGCACCGGCGTGTCGACCAGCGAGCGCTCCAGCTCCACCAGGTGTTTGCGCATCTCGGCGGCGGCGGGCGCGCTGCCGCGCAGCAGGGCATCGATCAGGTCCACATGGCGGTGGGCCACGCAGACCTGCCCGCCATCGACCTTGAAGCGCGCCATCAGCAGCGAGGTGGTGGGCAGCAAACCGTTGAGCAGGCGGCCGAACACGGGGTTGCCGTGCATGCGCGTGAGCGCGTGGTGAAACTCACCCGACATGCGGATGGCTTCGGCCCGGTCGCCGCGCTGGTCGGCGGCCTGTTCGGCCTGCGCCACTGCGCGCAGCTCGGCCAGCTGCTCAGGTGTCAGCCGGCCACCCAGGCGGCGTGCCACCTCGCATTCCACGATGCGCCGCGCCTCGAACACATGGACCGCGTCTTCCAGGCTGGGCAGCGGCACACGCGCGCCGCGGTTGTGGCGCAGCTCGATCACCTGGTCTTGCGCGAGGCGTTGCAGGGCCTGGCGCACCACCGTGCGCGAGACCTTGAATTCGGTCGCCATCTCGGCTTCGCGCAGCCATTCGCCAGGCGCGAGCCGGTGTTCCAGCACGGCGCGGTAAATGGCATCAAACACCCGGTCGGTGGCAGTGCCGTCGGGCTCGGTGGATGGGGGCGACAGGGGCAGCTCGGTGTTCATGGATCAACATTGGATCAGGCTTGGCTGACCGGCGCCTTGGGGGTCTATTTGCCGGTTCCCCGTGTGATGCGCTCGGCCAGGCGCACCAGGCTGCGGTCGCTGCCGCGCGGACCCAGCAGCGAAAAGCCCAGCGGGGCACCCGCGCGGCGCGCCAGCGGCAAGCTGAGTTGCGGAAAGCCCGACAAGCCGGCCACACACAGCAGGCGGATGGCGCGGTTGCGGTAGTCCTCCAGCGCGCTCTCCGGGTCGGCCACGCGGGGCGCGATGTCGGGCATGGTGGGCATGACGAGTACGCCGTCGTCGCCCAGCAGTTGCGTCAGGTGGTCGGTGAAGCGCTCGCGGAAGGCACGGCCCTCGGCGGCCTGCGCGTCGGTGACTTTTGAACTCCACTCAAAACGCTGCGCCACACCCGGCCCGAGCGGCGGCGCAAAGCGGCGGATGAAATCGCCGTCCACCTGCCACGACTCGTGGCCCTGGATGTGGCGGAAGTGCCAGTACATCGCGTCCAGGCTCTCCAGCACCACCTGCGCCTTGCCGGCCTTGCCGAGCACGGCCTCGATCTGGCTGCGCGCAGGCGCGAGCGCCTTGCGGGCTTCCGGTGTGGCCAGCGCCCACAGGTCGGCCGGGGCGAGCAGGCGCACGTTTTTCGGCAGGGGTTGGGCATCGTCACCGAGCAGCACCTTGGCCACGCGGGCGAAGGTGGGCACGTCGCGCGTGAACCAGCCGCAGGTGTCCAGGCTGGGCGCGAGGTCGAGCGCGTCCTGCAGGCTCACGCGGCCATGGCTGGGCCGCAGGCCGACCAGGCCGCAATGGCTGGCCGGGGCGCGCACCGAACCGCCGGTGTCGGTGCCCAGCGCAAAGTCGCACAGGCTGTGCGACACCGCGGCCGCCGAGCCACAGGAAGAGCCCCCGGCGATGCGGTCGGGCGCGGCGCCGTTGATGGGCGAACCGAAGTGCGCGTTCTGTCCGTTCATGGAAAACGCCAGCTCGTCGGTGATGGTCTTGCCCACGAAGCGCGCGCCCGCATCCAGCAGGGTCTGCACCGTGGGCGCCGTGCGGGTCTGCACACCGAGCAGCGCCAGCAGCAAGGGCTGGCCACCGCTGGTGGGGTAACCCTGGATGTGAAAGAGGTCCTTGACGCCGAAGCCCAGCCCGGCGAGCGGACCGGTGGCCGCACGCGGCACCGGCACGGCGGGGTAGGGCATGAAGGCGCGGGCGGGATCGTGCAGAACGTCGGCGTGGGGTGTCATGGGATCTTGTTGTTGGAGTGAAGTCAGGCGGCGGTTTCGGCCACGCGCAGGCAGCGCACGCTGTGGCCGGCGGCGAGCCAGCTGATCTCGGGACGGGTGGTCTTGCAGGCGTCCTGCACCATGCGGCAGCGGTCGGAAAACGCGCAGCCGGCGGGCAAGGCGGTGAGGTCGGGCGGCGAGCCGGCAATGGTCTCCAGCCGCGTGCCCTTGGGCAGTGCACCGCTGGCGCGGCTCTTGAGCAGGGCCAGTGTGTAAGGGTGGCGCGGCGCGCGCAGCAAGGTGGCGGCGGCGCCCTCTTCCACGATGCGCCCGGCGTACATCACCGCAATCCGGTCGGCCACCTCCACCGCGGCGCCGATGTCGTGGGTGACGAAGATGACCGACAGGCCCAGTTCGCGCTGCAGCTCGCGCAGCAACAGCAAGATCTGGATCTGCACCGTGGCGTCCAGTGCGGTGGTGGGCTCGTCGGCCAGCAACAGCTGGGGCCGGCAGGCCAGGGCCAGAGCGATCATGGCGCGCTGGCGCATGCCGCCCGACATCTCGTGCGGATAGGCCTGCAGGCGCCGCTCGGGGCTGGGAATGCGCACGCGCTCGAACAGCTCCAGCGCACGTTGCTGCGCCTGCGCCGCGCTTACGTTTTCATGGCGACGGATCGCCTCGGTGATCTGCGCGCCCACCGAGTACACCGGGTCGAGCGCGAGCAGCGGCTCCTGGAAGATCATGGACGCGACCTTGCCGCGGTAGTCGGCCAGCGCTTGTGTACCGAGCGCGAGCACGTCCTGGTCGCCCACGCGCATGGCGCCTTCGATGCGGCTGCGTCCGGGCGGGTGCAGGCGCAGCAGGCTGCGCAGCGTGACGCTCTTGCCCGAGCCGGATTCGCCGATCAGCGCGACCACCTCGCCGCGTTTGACCTGCAGGTCCACGCCGTTGACGGCCTCCACCGGTTTCTTGCCGCCGGTGAAGGTGACGCGCAGGTTGCGCACGTCGACGAAAGGTTTGTCCTCGGTATCGGGGTTCATGCCGCTTCCTTCAACAACACAGGCGCTTCGGTGTGACCACTGTCGGCCACGTGCATCCAGCACGACGCGACCTGGCCCTGTTCGATGGGGCTGAGCGAGGGCACACGCTCCGAGCACAGCGGCTGGGCGTGCGCGCATCGGGTGTGGAAACGGCAGCCCGGTGGCGGGTTGATCGGGTTGGGTGGGTCGCCGGCCAGCGGTGGTACTTCGGTGCGGTGGTCCGGGTCCATGGACGGGATGGACGAGAGCAGCGCGCGCGTGTACGGGTGGGCGGGATGGTCGAACAGGGTTTCGCTCTCGCCGATCTCTGCCACCTGGCCGAGGTACATCACCATCACGCGGTCGCTCATGTAGCGCACCACATTGAGGTCGTGGCTGATGAAGATGTAAGTCAGACCAAACTCGTCCTTGAGGTCGAGCAGCAGGTTGAGCACCTGTGCTTCGACCGACTTGTCCAGCGCCGAGACGGCTTCGTCCAGGATGATCAGGCGCGACTGCAGGGCCAGCGCACGCGCGATGTTCACGCGCTGGCGCTGTCCGCCCGAGAGTTCGTGCGGGTAGCGCTCGGCAAAGCGCCGCGGCTCCAGGCCCACGCGCGCCAGCAGGTCGCGCGCGCGCTCCACCGCCTCCTGGCGCGGCAGCCCGTGCACCTGCGGCGCAAAGGCGATCGAGTCCTCCATGGTCAGGCGCGGGTTGAGCGAGGCGTAGCTGTCCTGGAACACCATCTGCGTCTGGCGGTGGAACTGCTTCAGGCTCAAAGAGGCGCCACCCACGGTCTGGCCGTCGAACACGATCTCGCCACGGTCGGGGCGGATCAGCTGCATGAGCAGGCGCGCGGTGGTGGACTTGCCGCAGCCCGACTCGCCCACCACGCCCAGGGTCTCGCCCTTGAAGACGTCGAAGTCGATGCCATCGACCGCGCGCACCACGCCGCCGCCCCGGCCGAACACGTCTTTCTTGAGCGGGAAATGTTTGACCAGGCCGCGCACACCCATGAGGGGTTGTGCCGGGCCGCCGATGTCGGGGGTGCTCAGGCTCATTGTTTGATCTCCATCGCTGAACGCAGGCCGTCGGCCAGGAGGTTGAAGGCGATCGAGGTGATGAAGATCATCACGCCGGGCAAGGCCGCGATCCACGGTTGCACGTAGATCGCCGTGCGCAGGGTGTTGAGCATCAGGCCCCACTCCGGCTCTGGCGGCTTCACACCCAGGCCGAGAAAACTCAGGCCCGAAGCCAGGATCATCGCCACCGCGATCAGGCTGGTGGCGTACACAAAGATCGGCCCGAGCACGTTGCCCAGCACATGCACCCGCACGATGGTGAAGGCGTTGGCGCCCGAAGCACGCGCCGCATCCACGAAGTCGCGCCCCCGTATCTGCGTAGTCACACTCTCGGCCACCCGCGCAATCGGCGGTATGAACACGATGGTCAGCGAGATCAGCGAGTTGGTGATGCCCGCGCCGAGTGCGCCCGAGAGCGCAATGGCCAGCAGCACCGAGGGGAAGGCGTAGAACACGTCGATGGTGCGCATCATCACGGTGTTGAGCGTGCCGCCGGCGTAGCCCGCGGTGATGCCGATGAGCGAACCCACCACAAACGCCAGGATCACCGGCGTGATGCCCATGAACAGCGAGAGCCGCGCGCCCACCATCAGGCGCGAGAGCATGTCGCGCCCGAGCTCGTCGGTGCCCAGCGGGTGGCCCTCGAAGCCGATGGGTTTGAGGCGTTTCATCATCGACGAGGCGTAAGGATCGGACGGCACCAGCCAGGGACCGAACACCGCCAGGATGAGCAGGATGGTCACCACCACCGCCGCGCCGATGGCCACGCGGTCGCGCATGAAACGCCGCCCCACGGTCTGCCAGTAGCCCGGTGACCGTTCGAACACGAGAGCGGGCACCTTGCCCGGATCCACTGCAACTTGAAGCATGGGTGTGTCCTTCTCTTCAGCGGGCAATTCGGGGGTCGAGCAAGGTCTGGATCACGTCGACCACGAGGTTCAACACCACGAAGAACATGGCCAGCACCAGGATGGTTCCCTGCAGCAGCGGCAGGTCGCGCTGGAAGATGGCGGAGTTCAGCAGGAAGCCGGTGCCGGGCCACGAGAACACGGTCTCGATCAGGATGGAGCCGCCCAGCAGGTACCCCAGTTGCAGGCCCATCACGGCCAGCGCGGTCGGCGCGGCGTTTTTCACCACGTGGGTGAACACGCCCACGTCGGTGAGTCCCTTGGCGCGCAGACCCACAATGAACTCTTGCGCCAGGATGTCGGCCACCAGCGCGCGCACGGTGCGCGCGATGATGCCCATGGGAATCACGCTCATGGTCACGGCCGGCAGGATCATGTGTTTGACGTGTTCCCAGTCCCAGATCCATTCGCTGGAGCCGCCCGGGCCGGCGCCGCCCGGCGGCAGCCACATCAGGATGCTGGAGAAGATGATGACCAGCACCATGCCCAGCCAGTAGTGCGGCACGCTCACGCCCAGCACCGAGGTGAGCGAGGCGGCCTTGTCGAGCCAGGAGTTCTGGAAGTAGCCCGCCACAAAACCGAACAGGCAACCGAAGACGAAGCCGATCACGGTGGCCAGCACAGCCAGGCGCAAGGTGTTGACCACCGCGCGCATCACCTCTTCGGTGACCGAACGGCCCGAGGCGATGGATGTGCCCAGGTCACCCTGCAGCGCGCGCCAGACCCAGCTGGCGAACTGTTCCGGGTAGGAACGGTTGAAACCGTAGAGCTCGATCAGCTGCTGCTGCAGCTCGACCGAGGCATCGGGCGGCAGGATGGAGACCAGCGGGTCGCCCGGTGAGAGGTGCACCAGCGCAAAACACACCAGCGCCACGCCCAGCATGATGGGCAGCGTGTAGACCACACGCCGGAAAAGAAAAGTCAGCATCGCGCGAACCTCCGGTCAAAGTCCTGGCAAGCCCCGCAGCCCACACGGGCCACGGGGTGGAGGCGGATCAGTCCACCGACATCGGGGCGATGTCGATGAACCAGCTGCGCGGCTGCACCACGCCCTTGACCTTGGCGCTCATGGCGCGTGGACCTACGTCGTGCGCGATCCAGATGAACGGCGCTTCTTCCACGATGCGGGCATGCAGCTTGGCCAATGCGGCATCACGCTGGGTATCGTCAAAGCTGGTGCGTGCATCGGCGATCAGCTTGTCGAACTCGGGGTTGCCGAAGTAGCCCCAGTTGTTGGACACCGGGGGGAAGGTCTTGGTGCTGGTGAAACGCACCATGGCGAAGAACGGGTCCATGGCGGCGTAGCTCACGTTGATGGCGTGCGTGCCGTTGGCCGACGGGTGTTTGGCACCCTGGCGCCAGTTGGTGAACAGCGTGTTCCATTCGATGACGTCGAACTCGATGTCGATGTGGCACTGCTTGAGCGACTGCTGCACGAACTCGTTCATGGGCAGCGGCTGCATCTGGCCCGAACCCGAGGCCGAGATCTGCACCTTGGCCTTCATGGGTTTGGCGGCCGAAAAGCCGGCCTGCGTCATGAGGGCCTGCGCGGCCTTCACGTCGTACTTGATGTCGAACTTGGGGTTGCCCCACCAGGGGTGGCCCGGGGGCACCGTGCCCTTGGGCACGGCCATCATGCCGCCCAGGAAGGTCTTGAGGCCTTCGCGGTCCACGCACAGGTTGGCCGCGTGGCGCACGCGTTTGTCGAGCCAGGGTGAGCCCTCGGCAAACGACAGCTGCCACGGCCACACATGGGGCTGGGCGTTGCTGTAGATCTTGAAGCCGCGCTGCGTGATCTGCGGCATGGCGTCGGGCGATGGTGCCTCGATCCAGTCGACCTGGCCGGACAAGAGTGCGGCGGTGCGGGCGTTGGCTTCGGGCATGGGGATCATCACCACACGGTCGAGCTTGGGCGTGCGCTTGGGGTCCCAGTAGGTCTTGTTGGCCACGAGCTCCAGGCGCTCACGCGGCAGGAAGCGGGCCATTTTGAAGGGGCCGCTGCCCGAGGCGTCGGAGGCAAACGCCGTCCAGGCGTTCTTGGCCTTGTCGGCGGGCGTGGCCCCTGCGGCGGCTTCGAACTTCTTCTGCCAGTGGGCGGGCGAGGCCATGAACAGGTTGGTCAGGTTCAGCGGCAGGAAGGCATCGGGCTCGCTGGTGGTCAGCTCCACCGTGAGGTTGTCGATTTTGCGGGCGCTGCGCAGCGTGGGCATGCGCGAGGCGGTCACACCGACCTGGCTGGCATCGAAATGCACGGCGTCCTTGTCCAGCACCTTCTGCACGTTCCACACCACCGAATCGGCGTTGAGGTCGGAGCCGTCGTGGAACTTCACGCCCGGGCGCAGCTTGAAGACCCACTTGGTCTTGTCGGTGGCGTCGGTGACCCACGAGGTGGCCAGGCCGGGGATGAGCACGCTGGCGGCGTCGCCCTTGGACAGGTCCCAGTGTGTGAGCGCGTCGTACATCGGGATGCCGGTGAAGCGGTTGCCCTCGAAACCCTGGTCGGGCTGGCCGAGCGTGCGCGGAATGTCGGCGGCGGTCATGGCGATGCGCAAGACCTTTTCTTGCGCCATCACGGTGGGCGAGGCCAGGGCGGCGATCAGGCCGGCGGCCAGAACAAAGCCCAGGGATCGGGGCGCAAGGCGGGGCGAGGTTGGGATCGGGTTCATCGTGACTCCAGCGGTTTCGGGTGGAACAAAGGGCAAGACCTGGGGTGGGCACGCTCATCCCGGTGCACATTCCGCCCCAGGCGGGTGCGCAGCCGGAGAATGGCCTGGCAAGATTTTTGTATGCAACCTGCGTGCCACCACGATTTCGACGAAAACGAAACTTCCCGCTCCACGCCCTGATTTCGTGAGAAAAACAGGCTGTTTTTTGGGTATTTCGTGATTTATTCTTGCACCAGCTTGACGCAGACACAACCGGTTTTGCCCCAGTATGTGGCGCTGACATTGATTTTTTGTATGCAATATTCACCGCAATGGGGCCTTCAAAGGCACTTCACATGAACCTGCTCCTGATCAATCCCAACACCTCCACGGCCATGACGCAGGCCATTGCCGAGGCCGCGCGGGCGGTGGCCGCACCGGGCACACGCGTCCACGCGGTGCAGCCCAGCTTCGGGCCCGAGTCCATCGAAAGCCACTTCGAAGAAACCATCGCGGCGGCCGGCGTGGCCGAGCAGGTGCGCCTGGCGAACCCGCGGCCAGACGCGGTGGTGATCGCCTGTTTTGGCGACCCGGGGCTGGACGCAGCGCGCGAAGCCACCGACGCGCCGGTGATCGGGATCGCCGAGGCGGCATTCCACGCTGCCTCGTTTCTGTGCACCGGCTTTTCGGTGGTGACCACCATGACGCGCACCTGCATCACCGCCGAGCACCTGCTGCACCGTTATGGGCTGGAGCGCCGCTGCCGGGGCGTGCACGGCACCGACATCCCGGTGCTGGAGCTGGAGCAGGCGGGCGAAGCGCTGGTGGCGCGCATCGAGTCGGCCGCGCGCGCGGCGCTGGCGCGCGACCGCAGCGGCGCCATCGTTCTGGGCTGCGCGGGCATGGCCCCCTTGTGTGCCACCCTCAGCACGCGCCTGGGCGTGCCGGTGATCGACGGTGTGAGCGTGGCGGTGAAACTGGCCGAGTCACTGGTCGCGCTGGGCCTGCGAACCAGCAAGCATGGCGACTACGCCCCGCCGCCCCCCAAAAACTGGACCGGCTGGGCGAAGCCGCTGGCCGGGTGAATCAGCCCGGGCGCCGCACGCCCACGGGGCGGTCGGCCGCGGCCGACCACTGGGTGTTGAACCAGACGTCACCGTCAAGGCAGGCGCGCAGCATGGGCAGCGCATCCAGCCCCCAGAACACGCGCCCCTCCACCACCATGGCCGGTACGCCGAACAGACCGAGAGCGAGCGCCTCGTCGGTGTTGGCGCGCAGGCGCTGCTTCACCACCTCACCGTCGGGTGGGCTCCAGGGTTTGCCGCGCTGCGCCATGTGGTCTTGCAGCCGGGCCTGCAGCTCGGCCAGGCGGGCTGGGTCGGTGGCGTCCTGCCCACCGTGCCACACGTGGTGGAACAGCTGTTCGGCAACAAAACGGTTGGTGTCGCCCGGTGCGTCATCGGTGGCGCAGGCCAGGCCCAGGCGCAGCAGGGCCAGCGGGTTGAACGGGTGGGCCGCCGGCAGGTCGAGCCGCACGCCGTGCTGGTGCGCGAGCCAGCTCACCTGGCGGTAGGTCCAGTCGCGCTTGGCAGGGATCTCGGCCGGGCCCAGCTGGCCGTGGGCCTTGAGCAGCGCGGCGAACAGCACCGGCTTGTAACGCACCACCACGCTGTGGCCCATGAGCGCTTCGGGCAGGCGCTCGAAAGCCAGATGCGCGTAGGGCGAAATCGGGTCGTAGTGGAAGCTGATTTCGCGCAGGGCCGCGCCGGAGGTGGTCATGGTGCGGCCACCGGCACCTGCCGGGCTTCGATCAGCTGCCACACCGCGATCTTGTCGGCATCGGCCATGCGGCTCCATTGCGAGATTTCGGCCAGCGTGCGAAAGCACCCCTTGCACGAGCTGGTGGCTTCGTCCATCTCGCACACCGAGATGCAGGGTGAAGGCACGCCGGGGGCAACACCGGCTTTGGCGCGGGCGGTCTGGAGTGTGACGGGCGGGCGGGTGGGCAGGGACATGGTGGGCAGAGGTGTCAGACCACGGTGACGTCGTGCACGGGTGCACCGGTCAGGGTCTGGAGTTGCTGGGGCGTGAGGGGGAACACCGCGTGCGGATGGCCCGCAGCGGCCCACACGGTGTCAAAGCGGAACAGCTGCGCATCGATGAGCGTGACCACCGGCGTGGCATGCGCCAGCGGCGAGACACCGCCGATGGAAAAACCGGTGGTGCTCTTGACGAATTCGGCATCGGCCCGGCCGAGCTTGCCGCCTTCAGCGCAGACGATGGCCTGCACCTTTTTCTCGTCCACGCGCAGGTCGCCCGAGGTGACGACCAGCACCGCCACTTCGTCGCTCTTGCGGCGAAACACGATGCTCTTGGCGATCTGACCCAGCGCCACACCCAACGCGTCGGCGGCCTGCTGTGCGGTGCGCGCGGCGTCTTCAAGCATGCGGGGCGGGTGCGGGTGGTTCAACGACCGCAGGTGGTCGGTGACGCGTTGAACGGCCGGGGTGGTGGAACAGGACACATCGCTCATGGGCTCCGATGGTATCGACACGCGGCATTGCCTGCCGGCATGGGCTTGTGCGGGGATGGTCGGCGACCACTTCGCTGCACACACTGGCTTCGGCCCCTGCGGGCCGCACCAAGCCGCCTGAAACCCAACCCTTCGAGGACCCGCCATGTACGGCCAACTGCAATTCGATCCCGGCGATACCGAGACCCCATGGGCCGTCCATTTTTTCCTCCGTATCGATCTGGACCCGCCCAATCTGAGCCCGGTTCAAGCCGCCGGGCGAGGCAACGCACTCAAGCAGTTGAAGACCGAGGTGCCCGATCTCACACCCGCAGAAATCGCCTGCCTGAGCGCCATCTGCAGGGGTTTGCCCCTCGACCGCAAGGACCTGGTGTCCGATCTTTTCCTGGGCTTGGCGCACCTTCGGCTTCCGGTGGCGCGGCGCAAGGAACGTGAGGGCCGCATCGCCGCCACGCTGGACACGTATTTCCTCTCAATGACGCTGCCGCCGGCCATGGCGGTCTGCATGGCCTACATCAAGTTGATGGCTCCGCTGACGCCTGACGCCTTCCTGAATGAGGTGGTTTGCAGCCAGGCGGCCCGACTGCAGATGGTGTTCGGCCAAGTCTCCCCCTGGGACACCTGCTGCTTCGCCCATGCGAGCCACCTTGAAGTGGTGGCTGCCTCGATGGGCGTGGTTTCCCGCTCGGATGAAGACCGTTTGTTGTTCAACACCCTGTTCTCGCGGCCATGGGCAGAACGGGACGGGTTCATCGAACTGGTGGAAAACGCCGCCAGATTCAAGCTCCTGCCCGCCGTGAGCAAAACCGTGGTCGCGCTGCGCAGCGCAGGCTTGCTGGTGGTCTCCGAAGGCGACATCCTGGTCAATGTGTTGCAAGACTGCCAGGCAGCGAAGCTCAACGGATCGATGGAGGAGGACATGGATACTGCCGTGACCAACCAGGTGGCCCTGGGCCGCACGGCCGAACTTGCTCGCACTCGGGCGGTGCTTGCCAGCACCATGGATGCGAACCGTCTTGGCGTCAACCTGGGTCGCAGGGTGAATGAACAGAACACGGCGGCGGTCATCGCCGCAGGGCAGGCCTTCTGGCTGCAGCTCTTGCGCATGACGCCCGAGCGCCTGCAGCGTCAAAAAGAACGGGACAAGGTGCCGGTGACGCCGGGAGCGGCGCCGACCGCACCCGGCGACCTCGACCCGGTCCACGCGTGGTCGGTGAGCCGCTTGTTGCGGTGGATCGAGGGTCCGATCCTGGAAAAAGCCCCGGCTCCGCTGGAGCGCGCCAGGTTTGTCCTGAAAGAAAAGGCTGCACGACAAGAAGCGCGCGCCAAAACAAGGATGCCTGAGAAGGCGGTCCGCGCCGACAAGGACCTGAGCGCTCTCGACATCGATCTTGCGGTTCAGAACGCACTGAGCACCACCGCCGGGTTCTTCATCGGTGACATCGACGACATGCTGTTCAGGGCCAAGGCGCTGGGTGCGGCCTCCCCGGCGGCGCAGCACTGCCTGGACCTGCTCGCGCCACTGCAGAAGCTGAAGAAGGAGGACAGGTCAGATGACCAAAAGGCCCGCGCGCTGCTGCACACAGCGTCGTTGGCGGTTGACCAGTTGCGGCTCGACCTTCGAACGATGGCCTCCGACGCGCAACTGCGTCAACACTTCGATCGGCAGCTGAGCGTGGCTTTGTACAACGAGCCGATGGTGGAGGGCAAACGGCATGGAGGGGTGATCCAATGCCGCTTGAAACGCAGCGACTGGCCATGGGTCGCGGAGGAATACCACCGACGGTGGCTCCCTTGGAACCAGCGCATCACGGTGGACGGGGTCCCACGGGTTTTGCAGCCCGACCAGGCACTGGGTCTGTATGTCACGGGCAAAAGCCTCAGCGGCTATGAGTTCGATGTGTCGGTGCACCTCTGGCTGCGCAGGGCAGGACGCGAGAGTGCCCCAGGCACCAGCGTGTTGCCACTCTCCCCCATGAACACCGGGGACTGGATCGACACACTGACACCTTGCGCGGTACTCCACGTCCCGTCGCCCACCTGAGCCGGCGGGAGATTCAGGCCGCGCGCTTGACCAGCAGCAAACTCGCGCCCATGGCCATGAGCACGCCGCCGAACACCCGGCTCTGTGCGCGCTGGGCTTTTGCCGTGGCCAGCCAGCGCTGCGCGCGCGAGGCCAGGAACGCGTAGCCGTGCATGACCACCAGATCGACTGCGATGGTGGTCACCAGCAGCACCAGAAGCTGCAACCACAGCGGGCGTTGCGGATCGATGAACTGCGGCAGCACCGCCACCATGAAGACGATGCCCTTGGGGTTGGTCACGTTGGTGAAGAACCCGGTGACGAAACGTTCGCGCGCGGACGGCACACCCGCCTGCACCGGCACATGTTCACCGCTGGCCAAGGTGGAGCTCACGTGCGAGCGCCATTGCTTCAAACCCAGCCAGATCAGGTAGCCCGCCCCGGCGAACTTGACCACGGTGAAGGCGGTGGCCGAGGCCAGCAGCAGCGCGCCCACGCCCACCCCCGCCACCAGCAGGATCACCGCCAGGCCCAACTGCAAGCCCACGATGGTGGCGCCCGCGCGGCCCACGCCGTAGGCCAGACCATGGCTCATGGACAGCACGGCACCTGAACCGGGAGAAATCGCGATCACCCAGGCAGCGGCGAAATAGGTGAGCCAGACGTGGAAATCCATGAAGCAACCCGCAAAAGCAAACGAGCCGAAATGATGCCACGGCCTTGCTGGTCGAGCATTCGCTGGCGGTGCGCCAGATGAACCAGCGAAGACACCTGCGCGGACCCGAGCCCGCCTGGCCGACAGGGCAAGTTCATCCTTTCATCAGCCGTCCATCAGGTCCAACCCGCTGTTGTTGCCCACACTGGGCAAGACATTCAAGCCGTGTGTCGACTCACGGAAACCAAAGGAAAACAGCATGTACGGATGGCTCAGTTACTCGCCCGAAGCGGGCGTGATCGTTTCATTTCCCAGCTATGGATCGCCTGGTGATGTCGGCGCCGATCCCCAACTGATCATGGGACGCAAAACCCTGCTGCAGGCCTTCATCAAGAAGGAGCTCGCCGCAGACCCACCCGATGTCCAGAAGCGGATCTCCCTCACACTGGAACAGATCATCGGCGCGCTGAGCAAGGACGCCGGCGAGGACCTGGAGTTTCACCTGTACATGGGCATGGCGCACGAGCGCCTGCCCGAGGCATCGCGCCGGGCACGCCAGGCGCTGATCGACCGCGCCATCGCCACGTGCCTTGCCCAGACCACCGACCATTCCGACGCGGTGCAAAGCAAGGTTTCGCGATTGCGACAGGTCGCCATCCTCTGGCCCGAATCGCGCATCGTCGAGTTGATCAGAACGTCCTGTGGCCAGATCATGAGCGACATGGTGCTCAAGCTCATGGGCTCGGGGGATCTGGTGAAGGGGGGCCAGGCATTCCCTCACCTGTGGGGTGGTTTGTTCGAATTCCTGCATGAGCAGGAAACCAGAGAGGTTCCGGTCACGGGCGGTCTTCCCGCCTGGTTCATCAGCACGATGCTGACGCGTGCACCCGCTGAATGCGATGAAACCCAGTCATCGTTCATGCAGACCCTGAAAAACCTGGATATCGGGTTTTTGCCGAAGATCATCAACAAGCTGTTGCCCTTGAGATCGGCGATGGACATGTGCGTGATCTACGACATTCTGGTGCGCATCATGAAGGACAAGCTGGCCAACCCTGCCAGCTTGGACGAGGATATCTTTGACACGCACGTGGCCTGGGCCGAGGGTCAGCTGCGGATGCAGAACACGCAGACCCTTTTTGCCAGCATTGCTGCGGTGAGCGCAAACGTGCCCATGGGCGCAAAAACCGAGAGCAGCAAGGTCGCACTGGCCAGCCTTCGGCAGGCGGTGAACGCGGCCAACCAGGCCATGACGCCCAAACTGGCAGAGATGGCACGCAGGTTCCGCAAGTCACCCACCGCCTCGCAACCCGGACAGGAGAAAGTCGACCTCGACCAGCCCCATTCCTGGTCGGTCCCCAAGCTCCTGCGCTGGATCGAAGGCCCGGTCACACGACCCGCGCAAAGCCCCATCGACCGAGCAAAAATCCTGGCGACCGAGAACGCCGCTGCCGGCAGGCAGCCGCCCGCCCCATCCGCCAAAGGCAAAACCGAGCCTGCACCGCCTGCGATCACGCCGAAGGAAGCCGACATCGATGGAACGATTCAGGACGCGCTGTCAGCCACAGCCGCCTTTTTCTTCGGCGAGATCCAGGACATGCTGACCCTGGCCAGGAAGCTCGGCACCGACAATCCGCTGACGCAGGCCTGCGCGGATCTGATCAGCCCTCTCGATATCCTGGCCAACAAGCCCATGGGTCCCGAGGACGAACTCAAGGCCAGGGCTGTCCTCACGACCGCTGAAAAGGCCACCACCGATCTGCGCCACAGTTTGAAGACGGCCCAGGCCGCCTTGCAGGTGCAGCGCCGCTTTCAGGTCCAGCTGGTCGCCGCCTTGATGAACGAACCCATGGCGTGGGGCAAGCGCCACGGCGGCAAGATCGCCTGCGCCGTGAAACCGACCGACTGGTCATACATCGTCGACAACTTCCACAACCGCTGGTTGCCCCAGGTCAAAAGCGTGACGATCGGCAAACTGAACACGCCCCTGGACGAGGATCAGGCAGCGGCCCTCTACATCACGGGCAGCAGCTTGAGCGGCTACGCCTTCGACGTCTCGGTCCACATCTGGCAACGCTACCCTGGCAAGACCAGCCTGCCCAGCGACAAAAGCGACGCGTTCCCCGCCATGAACACGGAGGACTGGTTTGATTCTTACGTGCCCTGCTGCGTGCTGCACGTGCCCGCCGCCTGAGCGCGCCCGCAAGAACAGCTTGAGGCGGCGGGACGCAGGTCCTGTTTGCCTCAGGTCGCGCGTTTGGCCAGCAGCGCACGCGCCACGCGCGAGCCGCTGGGTCGACCGAGTTGTTCGCTGATGTATGCGCCGGCGTCCACCAGCGCGTCCAGGTCGATGCCGGTCGCTATCCCCATGCCGTGCAGCAGGTAGACCACGTCTTCGGTCGCCACGTTGCCGGTGGCGCCTTTGGCGTAGGGGCAGCCACCCAGGCCAGCCACGGACGACTGGAAGTTCCAGACGCCCAACTCCAGCGCAGCGAGCGTGTTCGACAAGGCCTGGCCGTAGGTGTCGTGGAAGTGGCCCGAGACGTCGTCGATGCCGTAGTGCTGCAGCGTCGCCTCGATAGCGGCCTGCACCTTGCGCGGTGTGCCCACGCCGATGGTGTCGGCCACGTCCACGCGCTGCACGCCGATGCCCTTCATGAGCCCGGCCAGATAGGCCACACGCTCGGGGGCTATGTCGCCTTCGTACGGGCAGCCCACGGTGCAGCTCATGGCACCGCGCACGGCAATGCCGGCCGCGAGCGCCGCTTCCACCACCGGTGCAAAGCGCTCGATGCTCTCGGCGATGCTGCAGTTGATGTTCTTCTGGCTGAAGGCTTCACTGGCCGCGCCGAAGACCACGATCTCGTCGGGCTGGTCGAGCACTGCCGCCTCGAACCCCTTGAGGTTGGGCGTGAGCACCGAGTAGCGCACGCCGCTCTGGCGCGACAAGCCGGCCATGACATCGTGGTTGTCGGCCATCTGCGGCACCCACTTGGGGCTCACGTAGCTGGTGACCTCGATCTCTTGCAGGCCAGCGGCCTGCAGGCGGTGCACCAGCTCGATCTTCGTGGCGGCAGGAACCGGCTGCTTCTCGTTCTGCAGGCCGTCGCGCGGACCGACGTCGATGAGGCGGACGCGGGAAGGGATGTTCATGGGGGACTCGCTTTCAATAACCGCGATCGCGGTGCACCACGCCGGCGATGGGCTCGCCGCGCGAGAGCGCCACGATCTTGCCCGCGATCTGCGCGATGCTTTCGTCGCGCAGGGTGCGCGCCGAGGTGTGCGGGGTCACGGTGACTTTGGGGTGTTGCCAGAAGGGGTGGTCGGCGGGCAGGGGTTCGGTGCGGAACACATCCAGCGTGGCGCCGGACAGATGTCCGCTGTCCAGCAGGTGGATCAGGTCGTCTTCGACCAGGTGCGCGCCGCGCGCGACGTTGATCACATAGCCGCCGGCTTGCAACCGGGCCAGCGACTTTCGGTTGAGGATGTTCTCTGTGTCGGGCGTGAGCGGCAGCAGGTTCACCAGCACGCGGCACGACGACAGGAACGTGTCGAACCTGTCGATGCCCGCATGGCACACCACGCCTTCCACCGCCTTGGGCGTGCGGCTCCAGCCGTGCACCGGGAACTCAAACACATGCAGGGCGCGCGCCACACGTTCGCCGAGCACGCCCATGCCCATCACGCCCACGGGCCAGTCGGCGCGGCTGCGGGGTTTGCGGTACGACCACTGGCCGGCGGCGATGTCGGCCTCGTAGCCGTCGAACTCGCGGAAGTGGCGGATGACGGCGTGGCACACGTACTCGGCCATCTGCACCGACATGCCGGCGTCGTCCAGCCGCACCACCAGGGTCTGCGGCGGAAGGCGCAGTTTCATGATCGCGTCCACACCGGCGCCGATGTTGAACATGGCCTTGAGGCCCGGTTGCTCGTCCAGAAACGCTTGCGGCGGTGACCACACGATGGCGTGGTCGGCCTGCGGGTCGCCGGGCTTCCAGGTGCTCACATGGGCCTCGGGCAGCAAGGCGCGAAAGCCCTCTTCCCAGGGGGCGGCTTTGGTTTGGGCTACGCAGATGGTGATGTTCATGCGGCGAGCTTAAAAGAAGCGGCCCGCGCGCGCAGTCACACGTTTCACGCGGCGGTGATCTTGAGCAGCTCGGCGCCTTCACTCACCTGGTCGCCGGGCGCGTACAGCAGCTCGGCCACGGTGCCGTCGGCCGGGGCGGCGATGGTGTGCTCCATCTTCATGGCCTCCATCACGGCCAGCGCCTGGCCTTTCTTGATCACGTCGCCGGCCTTCACCGCGAACGACAGCACCTTGCCCGGCATGGGCGCGGTCAGCCGTCCGCCGTCGGCCGCGGCCACGCCGGCGTGGGCCAGCGCGTCGATCTCGGTGATCTGCGTGGCGCCGAGCGCGCAGAAGATGTGCACGATCTCTCCGAGCTGCCAGGTCTGTACCGTCTGGCGCTGGCCCTGGAACTGCAGGTCCATGCGGGAACCGCCCTCGGTGGGCAAGCTCTCGAACTGCAGCACGCCGCTGACGTCGCCAAAGGCTAGCTGCAGCGCACCGTCGTGCAGGTAGGTGAGGTGCGCGAGCAGCGACTCGCCCAGATATTCAAAGTCGAAGCGGCGCACGGTGAGGCCGTGCGGGCGCCAGCCGTCCCGGCGCGAGAACGGGTCGGTTGATTCCAAGGCACGTTCCGTCACCAGGGTCTGCGCCACGGCTGAGGCCACCGCGAGCGCGAGGCCGACCTTGTCCTGATGGAACAGCACAGCCGCTTCGCGCGGGATCAGTGCGGTGTCAAGGTTGGCCTGCGCGAACGACGGGCTGTTCACCACGTGGCGCAGGAACTGCACGTTGGTGGACAGGCCGACGATCCGCGTCTCGGCCAGGGCGGCGTCCATGCGCGCGAGGGCCTCGGCGCGCGTGGCACCAAACACGATCAGCTTGGCGACCATGGAGTCGTAGAACGGGCTGATGGTGTCGCCCTCGCGCACGCCGTCGTCCACGCGCACCACACCGCGTTCGAATGCGGTGCAGGCCGGCTTGCGGTAAACGGTCAACGTTCCGGTGGCGGGCAAAAAGTTGTTGTCGGGCGTTTCGGCGCAAATGCGCGCCTCGATAGCGTGGCCATGGATGCGCAGCTCGTCCTGCTTGAGCGGCAGCGGCTCGCCGCTGGCCACACGCAGCTGCCACTCCACCAGGTCGAGCCCGGTGATGGCCTCGGTCACCGGGTGCTCCACCTGCAGGCGCGTGTTCATCTCCATGAAGAAGAACCGCATGCCGCCTTCGGGTGGTTGCTCGACGATGAACTCCACCGTGCCGGCGCCCACATAATTCACGGCCTTGGCCGCGGCCACGGCGGCCGCACCCATCTGCTGGCGGAACTCCGGCGTCATGCCGGGCGCGGGCGCTTCTTCCAGCACCTTCTGGTGGCGGCGCTGCACCGAACAGTCACGCTCGAACAGGTAAACGCAGTTGCCGTGCGTGTCGCCGAACACCTGGATCTCGATGTGGCGCGGGCGTTGCACGTATTTTTCGATCAGCACCGCGTCGCTGCCGAAGCTGTTGCGCGCCTCGCGCTGGCAGCTGGCCAGCGCAGCGGCAAAGTCCTCGGCCTTGTCCACCGCGCGCATGCCCTTGCCACCGCCGCCGGCGCTGGCCTTGATGAGCACCGGGTAACCAATGCGGTTGGCCTCGTGCTGGAGCATGGCGGGGTCCTGGTCGGCCTCGTGGTAACCGGGCACCAGCGGCACACCGGCCTTTTCCATCAGCTGCTTGGACTCGGCCTTCAGCCCCATAGCGAGGATGGCGGACGCGGGCGGGCCGATGAAGGCGATGCCGGCGTTGGCGCAGGCATTCGCGAACGCATCGTTCTCGCTCAGGAAGCCATAGCCCGGGTGGATGGCCTGCGCCCCGGTGGCCTTCGCGGCCTCGATGATGCGTTCCCACTGCAGGTAGCTGTCCTTGGGCGCGCTGCCGCCGATGTGCACGGCCTCGTCGCACGCCGCCACGTGCTTGGCCCTCGCATCGGCATCGGAATACACGGCCACGGTGCGCACGCCCAGGCGGCGGGCGGTGGCGGCAACGCGGCAGGCGATCTCGCCACGGTTGGCGATCAGGATTTTGGTGAACATCAGGTTTCCTTGACAGGTCCGGAGAAGAAACGTTGTGCGCGGCGAAACACCACACGCAGGAATTTGAAAAGCATCCAGGTGACGATCCACATCAGCACCACGGTGATGAGCAGCAACACGCCGAAGGCCACGGGGTGGTTCGTGGCCAGCCACACGGCGCCGACCACCAGGCCGTCTTCCACTAGGCTCATGGCGATGTTGGAGAACGGTTCGGGCGATGCGTTGATGGCGGCGCGCGTGGTGGACTTGGCGGCCTGGCTGGTGGCGGCCAGCGAGCCGCCCAGCAGCGCCGCGGCCAGCGCCAGCGCGCCGCTGTCGGCACCAAAAACACCCGCTGCCAGCGCCGCGCCAGCAGGAATGCGCACCACGCTGTTGACCATGTCCCACAGCGAATCCACTACCGGGATCTTGTCGGCGAAGAACTCGACGAACAGCATGAAGCCGCTGGCCCCCAGCAGCGCCGGATGCTGCAGCACCTGCAGGCCGGCGGGTAGTTCCATCCAGCCTGCGGCACCGCCCATGCCGACCAGGAACACCACCGCGTACAGACGGAAACCGCTGGCCCAGCCGAGCGCACCGGCCAAGGCCAGCAACTCGGGCGTTCCCAGGGAAGCGAGGGCGTCCGTCATGACCGTTCAGCTCTGTGGCAACCAGCCGGGTGCGCGTTTGCCCAGGAAGGACTGCAGGCCTTCGCGGCCCTCGTCGCTGGCGCGGACGTCGGCGATGCGGCGCGCGGTCTCGCTGCGCAGTGCTTCGGTGATGGGCACGCCGCTCACATCGCGCACCAGGCGCTTGCATTCGCGCGAGGCCTTCGGTCCATTGGCCACCAGCGTGGCGACGAGTTCGCCCACCTTGGCGTCCAGCGTCTCGGGTGTGGCGAGCTCGTGCACGAAGCCGATCTCGTGGGCACGCACCGCACTGAACCGCTCGGCAGTGACCATGTAGCGGCGCGAAGCCTGCACGCCCATCGCGCGCGCCACATACGGGCTGATGGTGGCGGGCAGCAGGCCCAGGCGCGCTTCGGACAGGCAGAAGGTCGCGCCCTCCACCGCCACCAGCACGTCGCAGATGGCGGCCAGCCCCATGCCGCCGGCATAACAGTCACCCTGCACCCGACCCACGATGGGCACCGGGCACTGGTCCAGCGTCCACAGCATGTCGGCGAGCTTCTGGGCGTCGGCGCGGTTCTGATCCCAGCTGTAGCTGGCCATGGCCTTCATCCAGTTGAGGTCGGCGCCGGCGCAGAAAGCCTTGCCGTGCGCGCCGAGCACGACCACGCGCAAGTCCTCGTCTTTCGACAAAACGTCAAATGTGATGGTCAACGCTGCGATCACATCGTCGTTGAACGCGTTGCGCACATCGGGCCGGTTGAGCCACACATGCGCCACATGGGCGCTGGGGCGGGTCACGTCAAGCACATCACTCATATTCAATACCTCTTTGCGACTTCTTCGAGCATCACCTCGGTCGCGCCACCGCCAATGGCGAGCACCCGCGCATCGCGCCACAGCCGTTCAATGGCGGTTTCGCGGATGAAACCCATGCCGCCGTGGAACTGCTGGCAGGTCTGCACCACCTCGTTGACGAGTTCACCGGTGAGCGCCTTGAGCATGGAGACCTCCTGCACGATGTCGTGACCCTGGGTCACGCTCCAGGCGCAGTGGTACATGAACTGGCGCGCTGCGCGCACCTTGGCGTCGAGCATCGACAGGCGCTGGCGGATGGTTTGCTGATCCCACAGCGTGGCACCGAAGGCCTGGCGCTGGCGCACGTGGTCCAGCGTGATCTTCAGCGCCTGCGTGCAGTGGCCGATGGCCATCGCGCCCAGGGCAATGCGCTCGGTCTGGAAGTTCTTCATCACCGAGTAGAAGCCCTTGCCCTCCTCGCCCAGCAGGTTGCCGGCGGGGATGCGCACGTTGTCGAACACGAGTTCTGCCGTGTCGCTGGAGAGCCAGCCGGTCTTCTTGAGCGCACGACCCACGGTAAAACCCGGCGTGCCTTTTTCGACGATGAACATCGACATGTCGTGCCGCGCGGTGCCGGTCTTGGCGGCCACGAAATACAGGTCGCCGTGCACGCCGTTGGTGATGAACATCTTGGTGCCGTTGATGACCCACTCGTCTCCATCCCGGCGCGCCGTGGTGCGCATGCCCGCCACGTCAGACCCGGCGCCGGGCTCGCTGATGCCCACCGCGGTGATCAGCTCTCCCGCCGTCACCCTGGGCAGGTACTTCGCCTTCTGCGCAGGGGTGCCGGCGTGGTGCAGGTGCGGGCCGGCCATGTCGGTGTGCACGAGCACGGTGATGATGAAACCGGCAAAGGTGCTTTGCGACAGGGCTTCGGCAAACACCAGATTGGTCATGGCGTCGGCGTCGGCCCCGCCGTATTCACCCTCGAAGGCGATGCCCAGCAAACCCGCCTGGCCCATGCGGCGCAACACATCGCGCGGCACCATGCCGGTCTCTTCCCACGCCGCTGCATGCGGCTCCACTTCGCGCTCCAGAAAACGCGCCACCTGGTCGCGCAGCAGTTCGTGGTCGGGGTTGTCGTAGATGGTGGCGCTCATGGTCGTTGTCTCGTTCGCATGGTTGTTGTGTTCAGGAGGCCTGCTGAAGGAAAAACACCAGGTCCAGTTCGGGTGCGGGCTGGCCAAGGATGGTGAGCGCCGCGC
>NZ_JALHLX010000025.1 GCF_022844385.1 Hydrogenophaga sp.
GCGCCCGACATGCACCGCTATCTGGTCTACCAGAACGGCTGGCTCAGCGACGCGCAGTTCACTTCAAGCATCGCGCTCTCGCAAGCCGCGCCAGGCCCCAATGTGCTCTTTGTGGCCCTCCTCGGCTGGAACGTGGGCCTGAACGCCGGTGGCGGCCCCAGCGCCGGCTGGACAGCGTGGTCGCTTGCGCTGCTCGGCGTGCTGGTCACCATGGTTGCGATCATGCTGCCCTCCTCCGTGCTCACTTACACCGCGACCCGCTGGGCTCACAAGAACCGGCAGCTTCGCGCTGTGCGCGCTTTCAAGACCGGCATGGCCCCCATCGTGATCGCCCTTCTGATCGCAACCGGCTGGCTGCTCACAGGCTCCCACGACCACCCCGCGCGGGATTGGCCGCTTTGGCTGCTCACGGGTGTGGCCACGCTGCTGGTGTGGCGGACGAAGATTCACCTGCTTTGGATGATCGGGGCGGGGGCGGTGTTAGGGGCGTTGGGCATCGTTTGAGCCGTCACGGCAACGGAGCTAGGCCAACAAGGCTGGAAGGCACACTGCCGCTGGCTCATGGAGACAGAGCTCAGCCACCGCATCCAGCGGTGTGTGTTCCGGATTGATGACCACCACACGGCCACCGCTCTGGTGTGCGGTAAAGGCCAGACCGGCTGCGGGATAGACTTCGCCCGAGGTGCCGACCACCAGCATCAATTCGCATTGCCGGGACGCATTTTCCGCGGCCTCAAGCGCGTCGGCGGGAAGACTTTCACCGAACCACACCACCGCAGGGCGGCGCAGGTTGCCGCACACCGAACAACGCGGCGGGTGGCCGGCTTCGATGTTTTCCGCGCAACAGCTGCGCAGCGCGTCCAGCCAACGATCTTCTGCAATGTTGCCGTGAAGCGCCAGTGCATCGGTCTGCCCGGCGCGCTGATGCAAGCCGTCCACGTTCTGGGTGATGAGGGTCAAGCGGCCAGGATGTCGCTCGGCGAAACTGGCGAGCGCCTTGTGGCCTGCATTGGGTTGTACGGCGGCGATCATTTCCCGGCGATGCGCATACCAGTCCCACACACGTTGCGGGTGAGCGCGAAACGCGGCTTCGGTGGCCAGGTCTTGGGGGTTGAATTGCGACCACAAACCGGTTTGTGCAGCTCGAAACGTCGGTACACCGGATTCCGCGCTCATGCCCGCACCCGTGAGCACGGCGATGGAGCGCGCCTCGTGAATCCAGCCGCGCACCGTCTCATGCATCGGCTTCAACTGCGCTGGCGCAGCGCCTCGTACAGACACACACCGCTGGCCACCGACACGTTCAGGCTCTCCACCGCGCCATGCATGGGAATGCTCACCAGTTCGTCGCAGGTCTTGCGCGTGAGCTGGCGCATGCCCGCGCCCTCGGCGCCGAGCACCAGGGCCACCGGGCCCTTGAGGTCCACCTGATACAGCGTTTTGGGAGCATCGTCGCTGGTGCCGATGATCCAGATGTTGCGTTCCTTGAGTTCGCCCAGGGTGCGCGCCAGGTTGGTCACCATGAAGTACGGCATGGTCTCGGCTGCGCCGCTGGCCACCTTGGCCACGGTGGCGTTGATGCCGGCGGCGTGGTCCTTGGGCGCGATCACGGCATGGGCACCCGCGCCGTCGGCCACCCGCAGGCAGGCGCCGAGGTTGTGCGGGTCGGTGATGCCGTCGAGCACCAGCAGCAAGGGCGGCACACCGGTGGTCTCCAGTTGTTCCAGAAGCTCGTCGAGCGAATGCACCTGCTTGATCTCTTCCACGCGCGCGGCCACACCCTGGTGGCCATGGCTGCCGGCGAGCTTGGCGATGCGCAGGCCGTCGGCCTCGATCAGGCGGGCGTTGGCCTCGCGGGCCTTGTCGAGAAACTGGCGCATGCGCGCGTCGCGACGCGTGGGCTCGTAGTAGATCTCGATGATGGATTGCGGCGCGGTTTTCAGGCGCACGCCCACGGCGTGAAAGCCGAAAAGCACTTTGGGGGAAGACATGCCCGGATTATCCCCTCCGGGCGCGGGAGGCCTCAGGCGACGGCCGCGGTCTCTTTCACTTCGGGCACCACCTGCCCGGCTTCGATGGTGATGCGGCGTTCGCAGCGCTGGGCAATCGCGCGGTCGTGCGTGACCAGGACGAGCGTGGTGCCCTGCTCGCGGTTGAGGTCGAACATGAGTTCCATGATCTTGCCGCCGGTGGCGAAATCGAGACTGCCAGTGGGCTCGTCGGCCAGCAGCACGGCGGGCTGCACCACAAAGGCGCGCGCCAGCGCCACGCGCTGCTGCTCGCCGCCCGACAGCACCTTGGGGTAGCTGGAGAGCCGCTCACCCAGGCCCACGCGCTGCAGCATGTGGGTGGCGGTGGCGCGCGCGTCGCGCCGCCCGGCCAGCTCCAGCGGCAGCATCACGTTTTCCAGCGCAGTGAGGTTGCCCAGCAGCTGGAAGCTCTGGAACACAAAACCGACCTTCTGCGAACGCAGCGCGGCGCGCTGGTCTTCGTCCATGACGAACAAATCGACACCGTCGATGTGAACTGTGCCGCTGCTGGGCGTGTCCAACCCGGCCACGATGGACAGCAGCGTGCTCTTGCCCGACCCGGACGCACCCACGATGGCGGCGGTTTCCCCCTTGTTCAGGGTGAAATCGATATCGCGCAGAATGGTCAGCGACCCGGTGGAGTCGGTGACCGACTTGAACACATGCTGGACCGCAATCATCACATCGGACATGGAAGGACTTCTCAAGTTGAAACGCCGTCACTTTAACGCGCTGGTCTCCAGCCTGTGCGCACTCGCCGCTACAGGGTCTTTGGGCAACGCAATGGCGCAGGCGCCTGCGAAAGCCGCCAGCAACAACCTGCCGGTGATCCTGGTGGTCGGCGACTCGCTCAGCGCCGAGTACGGTCTGAAGCGCGGCACCGGCTGGGTGGCCCTCTTGAGCGAAACGATGGCCAAGGAGAAAGTGAAGGCACGCGTGGTCAACGCCAGCATCAGCGGCGACACCACCTCGGGTGGGCGTTCGCGCATCGCTGCCCTCCTGACGCAACACAAACCCAAGTGGGTGGTGATCGAGCTCGGCGGCAACGACGCGCTGCGCGGCCTGCCGCTGAACATGACGCGGGACAACCTGGCCACCATGGCGCGCCTCTCGCGCGAAGCCGGTGCGCAGGTGCTGCTGCTGGGCATGGAGATGCCGCCGAACTACGGCGCGAAGTACGCCGAAGAGTTTCGCGAGGTATTCACCACCGTGGCCAAGGCCGAGAAAACGGCGCTCGTGCCGTTCTTTCTGAAAGACGTGGCCGACACCAAGGACCCGACCGCTCTGTTCCAGAACGACCGAATCCACCCCAACGAAGCGGCCCAGCCCACCATGCGCGACAACGTGTGGCCCGAACTGCGCAAGCTGATCGCACGTCGATAATCGGGCATGCCCGTCCACACCCTGAATGCCACCGAGGCGCTGAGCCGCCTGGCCGAATTCGACCTGATCATCGACGCCCGCACCGAAGACGAGCACGCGCTCGACCACGTGCCGGGTGCGGTGAACTGGCCCACGCTCAACAACGAAGAGCGCATCACCATCGGCACGATGTACAAGCAGGTCAACCCGTTCGAGGCGAAGAAGCGCGGCGCGGCCCTGTCGGCACGCAACATCGCGGCCCACATCGAACGCGAAGTGATTGACAAACCTCGCACCTGGAAACCGCTGGTGTATTGCTGGCGCGGCGGCAACCGCAGTGGCGCGCTGGCCACCATCCTGGGCGCCATCGGGTTTCACGTCACCCTGGTCGAAGGCGGCTACAAGGCCTGGCGCGCGGCGCTGGTGGAGTCGCTGCCGGCGCTGGCCGAGCGCCTGCACTACCGCATTGTCTGCGGGCCCACCGGCAGCGGCAAGACGCGCCTGCTGCAGGCGCTGGCGGTGCAGGGCGCGCAGGTGCTCGATCTGGAGGCCCTGGCCAGCCACCGCAGCTCGGTGCTGGGCCACATTCCCGGCCAGCCGCAGCCGAGCCAGAAGCGTTTTGACTCGATGGTGTGGGAAGCCCTGCGCGGCTTCGACCCGGCACGCGTGGTGTATGTGGAGAGCGAGAGCAAGAAGGTGGGCAATGTGCGCGTGCCCGATGCACTCATCGACGCGATGCGGGCCAGTCCCTGCATCGACCTGCGCCTGTCGGACGAAGAACGTGTGGCGCTGCTGCTGGAGGACTACGACTTCTTCGTGACAGACCCCGCGTCGTTCTGCTCACGCCTGGAGGCGCTGACGGAGCTGAGGGGCAAGGAAGTGGTGACGGGATGGATCGAGAAGGTGAAAGCTGGACAGACGCCAGAGGTGGTGCTGGAATTGCTGACCCGCCACTACGACCCGATGTACGCCCAGTCGATCGGGCGCAATTTCAAACAGTTTCCGCAGGCCCTGCCCTGTGAGCTGCGGGACCGTTCTGCCGACTCGTTGAACGGGGCTGCGCGATCGTTGATCGCCAGCGAAACCACGGCCTGAGCGCTGGGCCCAGGCCGCTGGCAAGACCCCGGGGGTCAGTTGCCTGCGCCAGCGCCGTCGCCGCCGGCTGAGCCATCCGGTGCATCGGTGCCCGGTTCTTCCGGCGCATCCGTGTCGTCGTGGCGGCGGCCTTCGGCTTTGGCCTTGAGCTTTTCCTCTTTCTTTTTCTTCTTGGCAAGCTCGCGCTGGCGTTTTTCGTATCCGTAGTTGGGAGTAGCCAAATCAGTCTTTCAGGTCTGTTGAAACGAAGGGGTCAGGCTTGCAAGGCGCCCAGGGCCTGTGCAAGGTCGGCACGCAGATCGTGCACGGATTCCAGACCGACCGCAAAGCGTACCAGACCACCGGCGTGCGGCCAGGCCCGGGTGCGAATGGAGGCCATGTCGTAGGGGGCGCACAGGCTGATGGGCCCGGCCCAGCTCCAGCCCAGGCGGAAGAGCTTGAGGCTGTCGCAGAACGTGTCAATGCGCGACTGTGGAATGGACGGGTCGAACACGGCGCTGAACAGACAGGCCGCAGCGGTCGCATCACGCTTCCAGGTGGCGTGTCCCGGCGAGTCGGACAAAGCCGGGTGCAGCACCTGCACCACGCCCGGCTGCGCCTGCATCCACTGAGCCAGCTCGCGGGTGGCGGTGTCCTGGGCTTCGTAGCGCAGAGCCATGGTTGGCAAGTTGCGCAGCACCAGTTCGGCGTCGTTGGCGGCCACGGCCAGGCCCAGGCGCATGTGGGTGAGCAGCACCTGGCGGTGCAGGGACTCATCGCGCGTGACCACCGAACCCATCAACACATCGGCGCCACCGCTGGGGTACTTGGTGAGCGCCTGCATGGAAATGTCCACACCCAGATCAAACGCGTTGAAGGCAATGCCTGCGCCCCAGGTGTTGTCGAGCACGGTGACGATGGGGCGTTGTCCGCCGCGATCCTGGTTGGCCTGCTGCACACGGGCCACCAGCGCAGGAATGTCGGGGAACTCCAGCGTGATGGAGCCCGGCGCTTCCAGCCAGACGAGTCGCGTGGCAGGCGAGATGTGCCGCGCCAGGTCGTCAGGGTCCATGGCGTCGAAAAACCGGTGCGTGATGCCCCAGGCCGCCAGCTCGACTGCGGCGAACGACTTGCCGGGACCGTAAGCGTTGTCGGGGATGAGCACTTCGTCACCGCTGCGCAGGAAGGCCATGTCGACCAGCGTCACGGCCGACAGACCGCTGGGCACCAGCACACAGTGTTTACCGCCTTCGATGGTGGCGATGCGCTCTTCCAGCGTGAAGGTGGTCGGCGTTCCGTGCAGGCCGTAGGTGTAGCCGCTCTTGTCTTTCCAGTCGTAGGTGCGCAGCGCTTCAACGTTGGGGAAAAAGACGGTGGACGCCTTGTGCACACCCGGCGCCACCGCCTCGAAACCTTCGGGGGGTTTGTAGGGATGGTGGATCAGGCGGGTGGACAGGTCTTTCATGAGCGTTTCGCCGACGGGCCGCCCCAAGGCGAAACACGCCCCCTTGGGGGGCAGCGACCCGCGAAGCGGCGGAGCGTGGGGGTCGCCATTTCTAGAGCTTCCATTTTTCAAGCAGCTGTGCCGGGCGCAGGCTGTCGTACCCCTCAAACGGCTGGTGGATCCACGGATTGGTCGGCAGGAACTCCACCGAATAGTCAGGCGTGAAGGCCGAGAGCTGTTTGGTCCAGATCACCGCGCTGCGCATTTCGGTGATGGGCGCGTAGTTGTTCTTGAGCATGTCGATCACCGCCTTGAGCGTGTGACCGGAGTCGGCCAGGTCGTCCACCAGCAGCACCTTGCCGGCAATCTCGCCTTTGGGCGTGGTGATGTAGCGCGCGATGTCCAGGTTGCCCTGCTGGGTGCCGGCGGCAGCGCGGTACGAGCTGGTCGACATGATGGCCAGCGGCTTGTCGAAGATGCGCGAGAGGATGTCGCCGGGGCGCATGCCGCCACGCGCGAGGCACAGGATGGTGTCGAACTCCCAGCCGGACTGGTGCACCCTGAGCGCAAGCTTCTCGATCAGGTTGTGGTACTCGTCGTAGGAGACGTAGAGGTGTTTGCCGTCTTCGGTGAGCATGCGGACTCCGGGTGGGGGTATCGGTCGGGATTCTTGCACGGTGCGCGGCCGGGTGGGCCGCTCATGCACCGCTCAGCGGTGCTTAACCGTGATAAGGGTGGTGGAGCAGGATGGTGTGGTCGCGGTCGGGGCTGGTCGACACCACGTGGATCGGCACGCCGGTGGTTTCCTGAATGCGCTGCAGATATCGGCGCGCGTTCTCGGGCAGCTTGTCGTACTGCGTCACACCCACCGACGAATCGCTCCAACCGGGCAGAGTTTCGTAGATCGGCGTGCAGCGCGCGATGTCTTCCGCACCCAGCGGCAGGATGTCGATGGTTTCACCGTCGAGCTCGTAGCCGGTGCAGAGCTTGAGCTCTGTCAGGCCGTCGAGCACGTCCAGCTTGGTGATGCACAGACCAGTGAGGCCGTTGACCTGGGCCGAGCGCTTGAGCAGTGCGGCGTCGAACCAGCCGCAGCGGCGGCTGCGCCCGGTGGTCACACCCTTCTCGGCGCCCACGGTGGCCATGTGCCAACCCGGTGTGCCTTCTTTCTCCCACTCCAACTCGGTCGGGAACGGGCCACCACCCACGCGGGTGCAATAGGCCTTGGTGATGCCCAGCACGTAGTGCAGCAATCCCGGGCCCACGCCCGAACCGGCAGCGGCGTTGCCGGCCACGCAGTTGCTGGACGTGACAAACGGATAGGTGCCGTGGTCGATGTCGAGCAGCGTGCCCTGTGCGCCTTCAAACAGCAGGTTGGCGCCGGCCTTGTGCGCTTCGTTGAGTTCGCGCGACACATCGGCAATCATGGGTTTGAGCAGCTCGGCCTGTTGCATGGCTTCGGCGTACACCGGCTCGAACTGGATCGCCCCGTCTTTCATGTAGGCCGCGATCTTCTCGTCCCACACCATGTCGGCCGAATGCAGGTAGCTGGTGAGCAGGTGGTTGTGCAGGTCGAGCAGCTCGCGCAGCTTGGCGGCAAAACGCTCGGGGTAGCGCAAGTCCTGCACGCGCAGTGCACGCCGCGCGATCTTGTCTTCATAGGCTGGGCCGATGCCGCGTCCGGTGGTGCCGATTTTCTCGGTGCCGGCCTTGACCTTGGCGGCTTCGCGCGCAACGTCGATGGCGGCATGGAACGGCAGGATCAGCGGACAGCCTTCGCTCACGCGCAGGCGCGAACGCACTTCGACACCGGCCTTCTCAAGCCCGACAATCTCTTCAAAAAGCTTGCCCACCGAGAGCACCACGCCGTTGCCGATGTAGCACTTGACGCCCGCGCGCATGATGCCGCTGGGAATGAGGTGCAAAGCGGTCTTCACGCCGTTGATGACCAGTGTGTGGCCGGCGTTGTGGCCGCCCTGGAAACGCACCACACCGGTGGCGGTTTCGGTCAGCCAGTCGACCAGCTTGCCTTTGCCTTCGTCGCCCCACTGGGTCCCCACCACCACCACATTGCGACCGGGTGTCACGGCGCTGCTGCTGTTCGTCATTGGCTGATTTCCGTTTGAATGTTCTTCACTGTCCAAGCGCCCGCCTGAGCCGCATCGGGCACCAGTTCGCGGTCGCAATGGAATTCGTCGACTTCGTGTTCATGACCAGGCAACACGCACACCACCGTATGCCCCTGCGATCGCAGGTTGGCCACGGCGCTGCGCAGGCTGGCGTCCATACCCCAGGGCGCGCGGATCGCGGCCACCAGGGGCCGCGGCGCCACGGCGGCCACCAGCTCTTTCAGGTCCAGACTGAAACCCACCGCCGGGCGGTTGCGGCCAAACACGGCGCCCACCTCGTCGTAGCGCCCGCCCCGGGCCAATTCGAGCGACTGCCCCGCACTGCCCTGCCCCGCCTGCGCAAACAAGGCGAAGCGCATGCCGGTGTAGTAGGCGTAACCGCGCAGATCGGCCAGGTCGATCGACACCACGAGGTCTTGCACCTGGGAGGCGAGCCAACGCAGATTGTCCAGTGCGGCGTGCAGTGCCGGCGAGGCCTGCAGCGTCTGCCGGGCTTCATCGAGCACGGACACATCGCCGAAGAGGCGCGGGAGTGCGCACAGATCGCGGCGGACGTTGGCCGGCAGGTCGCGCGCCAGCACCTGGAGCTCGGCCACGTCCTTCGCATTGAGTGCTGCGTGGATCCTTGCCTCCTGCGGCGCGGTCAGCGCCACCGGCGCGAGCACGGCATCGATCACGCGCACGTCGGCCATGTCGAGCTGCAGGCCCTTCACACCTGCGACGCGCAGGCAAGCCTGGGCAAGCTCGATCACTTCGAGATCGGCCTCCAGACCGCCATGACCGTAAATCTCGGCGCCGAACTGGAGGGGTTCGCGGCTGGCCAACGGTCGGTCGATGCGGGTGTGCACCACCGGGCCACAGTAGCTCAGGCGCGCCACACCCTGGCGGTTGAGCAGGTGCGCGTCGATGCGCGCCACCTGCGGCGTGCTGTCGGCGCGCAAGCCCAGCGTGCGGCCAGAGAGCTGGTCAACGAGTTTGAAGGTTTGCAGGTCGAGTGCTTCACCGGTGCCGGTGAGCAGCGACTCAAGGTGCTCCAGCAGGGGCGGCATGACCAACTCGTAGCCATGGCCACGGGCTGTATCGAGCAAGCTCCTGCGCAATTCTTCGATGTGGCGGGCCTCGGAAGGCAAGACATCGGCTATGTGATCCGGGAGGACCCAGGCAGACATGGGCATTTTCAGGAGCTGTTAAAACCGCGATTTTACCGGGGTGCGGCAGGGTGTCCGCAGGCTTGTCGCGCAAGGCGGTGGGAGCCGGCCCGTCAGGCGCCTGTCCACCTCGGGAAATTCAGCCGAGCAGCCAGACCATCAACACACCGATGGCCACGCACACCAGACCAAAAAAACGGAGCTGACCGTCGCGCAGCCCCAGCATCTCAGAGAAGACCCGACGCCACAATCGCGGCGCCACCAAAGGGAGGATGCCTTCGAACACCAGCACGAGCGCCAGTGCGGTCCAGATCGGGTCCACGCCGCGGACGCCGAGCGCTCAGCGCTGGCAAAAGGTGCAAGCGTTGAGCATCATGCGTCTCAGCGGTTCGGCGCCAGATTGCTGCTTCGCAAGGACTTGAAAAAGTCGGAAGACGGATCGACCACCAACACGTCGGACTTGCTGGCGAAGCTCGACTTGTAGGCCTCCAGGCTGCGGTAGAACTGGGCAAAGGCGGGATCGCGACCGAAGGCGTCGGAGAACGACGCAGCGGCCTTGGCATCGCCCTCACCCTTGATCAACTGCGCGTCGCGGTACGCCTCGGACACGATCACCTCGCGCTGGCGGTCGGCATCGGCCCGGATCTTTTCGCCTTCGGCAAAGCCGGTGGAGCGCAATTCGTTGGCCACGCGCTTGCGTTCGGCTTCCATCCGCTGGTAGACGGATGCGGTGATGCTCTCGGCGTAGTCGACGCGGGTGATGCGCACATCGACCACGTCCATACCCCAAGGCTTGTCGGCGCTGCGCACGGCGGCGAGCACTTCGCGCTTCACATCGGCCATCAGTTGTTCACGGCGGGTCGACAGCAACTCGTTCACCGTGCGCTTGTTCACTTCCTGCTGGAAAGAGTTGCGCACCACGCGGTTGAGTTGCAGGGCGCCTGCACGCTCGGTGATGCCGACGTTGCGGATGTACTCCTGCGGTTCGCTGATTCGCCACCGCACGTACCAGTCGATCACCACACGCTGCTTCTCGGCAGTGAGCGTGGGCTCGGTGTCGGTGCTTTCCAGCGTGAGCAGGCGCTTGTCAATGTAGGACACGTTCTGGAACGGCGGGGGCAGCTTGAAGTTCAGGCCTGGCTCGGTCACGACCTGCTTGATCTGGCCCAACTGGAAAACCACGCCGAACTGGCGCTGGTCAACCACGAACAGCATGGAGCTGGCGATGGCCAGCGCCACGACGAGGCTGGTGAGGATGAAACCCAATTTGTTCATGTGCGTTGCTCTTTGGTCTCGTGGGCGGCGTTCAACGGCTCTCGCGCTCGCGCGAACGCGCGGCGTTGTCGAGACTGCGGCTGGCCGGGGTGGACGTCGTGCCCGCACTGGGCGGTGGCACGGCAGTCGCCGGATTGGTCGTGGGCTGCCCGGTCATCTGCATGATCTTGTCCAGCGGCAGGTACAGCAGGTTGTTGCCCGCCTTGGAGTCAATCAGCACCTTGGTCACGTTGCTGTAGATCTCCTGCATGGCATCGGTATACATCCGCTCGCGGGTGACCTGCGGCGCCTTCTGGTATTCGGTGAGCACCGAACGGAAACGCTGCGAATCACCATCGGCCTGCGCGACGATGCGGGCACGGTAGCCTTCGGCCTCTTCGGTCAGGCGCGAAGCAGCACCACGCGCCCGCGGCACCACGTCGTTGGCGTAAGCCTCGGCTTCGTTTTTGGCTCGCTCACGCTCCTGGCCCGCCTTCAGCACATCGTCAAAGGAGGCCTGCACCTGCTCGGGGGGACGCACACCACCTTGTTGCAGGTTGATGCCGACCACCTCGATACCCACGCTGTAGCGGTCCAGAATGGTCTGCATGAGGGTGCGCACGCGCGGCGCAATCTGGTCGCGCTCTTCGGCCAGTGCGGCGTCCATCTTCATCTTGCCCACCACTTCGCGCACTGCGGTCTCGGCGACCTTGACCACCGACGCATCGGGATCACGGCTCTCGAACAGGAAAGCACGCGCATCGTTCAGGCGGTACTGCACGGCGAACTTGATTTCGACAATGTTCTCATCTTCGGTGAGCATGGCCGACTCGCGCAGGCCGGTGGCCGGCACGATGTTGTCGCGGCCCACGTCGACCGAGCGGATCTGCGTCACGAACACGGTCTCATGGCGCTGGATCGGATAGGGCAGGCGCCAGTTGAAACCCGCACCCACGGTGCTGTTGTACTTGCCGAACTGCGTGATGACGGCCTGCTGGCCCTCCTGCACGATGAAGAAGCCCGTGCCGAGCCAGATCAGTGCGGCCACACCCACGATGAGACCGGCGCCAATACCGGTGGTCTTGGGGCTGGGGTTGAAGCTGGGCAAGCCGCCGCCACCCGAACCGTTGCCTCCACCCTGACCGCCGCCTTTTTTGCCCAGCAGACCACCGAGCTTGCGATTGAAGTCGCGCCACAGTTCGTCCAGGTCCGGCGGTCCCTGGTTCGGGCCCTGACCCCGCGGACGCTGCGGCGGCCGGTTGTCTTCGTTTCGCTCAGGCTCCTGACCCTCCTTGGAGCCTTCATTGCGGGGACCGTCATCGCCCCGGCCCCAGCGCGGATCGTTGAGATTGAACATGCCCAGCACCTTGCGCCAGGCCCGTCTGGGGGCAGCGCGTGAGCCATGCTCGGCAGGGCGGGCGGGATTTTGCAGATTCACATCCATGTGTTGCCAACTCTTTGTCAATTTCAAAACCATCACATTGTGCCCAATCAGGAGGGCAAACTTTCATTTTTGGGGAACGCCCCCGGGCTCTCAGGGCCTTGCCCGCCCGCGGGAGCCACCACGTGCGCCGCCAACAAAGCCCTGAGGGCGGGCAAACCCTCGCCCGTTTGGGCACTCACGTAAATTCGAGGCACCGTTTGCCCATCCAGTTCCATCTGATCGGAGAGAACGAGCGGAATGCGGTCTTCGTCGATCGCGTCGAGCTTGTTGAACACCAGGATCTGCGGCACCTGATCGGCCCCGATGTCCTTGAGCACCCCCATCACCGAGGCCATCTGCTCGGGGTGGGAAGGGTTCGAAGCGTCCACGATGTGCAGCAGCAGATCGGCGTCGGCGGCCTCCTGCAAGGTGGCGGCAAAAGCATCAACCAGGCCGTGCGGCAGGTCGCGAATGAAGCCCACCGTGTCCGACAAAGACACCGAACGACCCGCTTCACCCAGGTAGAGCTGTCGGGTCGTGGTGTCCAGCGTGGCGAACAGTTGATCGGCCGCGTAGGCGCGCGCCTTGACCAGGCCGTTGAACAAGGACGACTTGCCCGCGTTGGTATAGCCCACCAGCGAGATGGAAAAGGTGTCGCGGCGCTCGCGCTGGCGGCGCTGGGTGGCACGCTGCTTTTTGACCTTCTCCAGACGCTCCTTGGTCCGCTTGATCGATTCACCGATCATTCGGCGATCAAGCTCGATCTGTGTTTCGCCGGGGCCACCTCGCATGCCGATGCCGCCGCTCTGGCGCTCCAGGTGCGACCAGCGCCGCACGAGCCGGGTGGACAGGTATTGCAGTCGGGCGAGCTCAACCTGCAGCTTGCCCTCATGGCTGCGCGCTCGCTGGGCAAATATTTCGAGGATCAACAGCGTGCGGTCGTTGACCGGCATGCCCAGGTGACGCTCAAGGTTGCGTTGCTGCGCCGGGCTGAGCGATTGATCGAACAACACTTCAGAAGCGCCCGTCGATTGCGCCAGCAACTTGATTTCGTCGGCCTTGCCGGAGCCGACAAACAACGCCGGGTCGGGTGCACGCCGTTTGCAGGTGACCCGATCGGCCACGCTGTAGCCTGCTGTCTGGGCCAACAAACCCAACTCCTCCAGGGGCGCGTCGAAATGGGGCGTACCGAAGTCCACCCCCACCAGGATGACCGATGGTGTGGGTGTGGAAGGGTTCTCGGGGGATTTCAAATCGAGTCAGCTGCCGCGCAGTGGGCGCTGCAGACCGGACGGCCCATCGGCACCGCGCCGGCTTCGAAAATAAACACGTTCAAGGAGCAGCGGTCTCGTCCGCAGGAGCGGCGGAGAACTGCACAGGACGGCCTGGAACGATGGTGGAGATGGCATGCTTGTAGACCATCTGGGTGACGGTGTTCCGCAACAGGACCACGTACTGGTCAAACGACTCGATCTGCCCCTGCAACTTGATGCCATTGACCAGGTAGATCGACACGGGAACATGCTCCCGGCGAAGCTGGTTCAGAAAGGGGTCTTGCAAGAGTTGGCCTTTGTTATTGCTCACGATATGCTCCGTGTTCAGAAAAAAGTTGATAGGAAGTCACGATACCACAGGGCTTGTACTGCTCTCGCCTGCCGGGTAATTCCTATTCCTTGAAGGGATTGGTCGAGGTCTTGAGCTCGATCCGAAGTGGCGTGCCGACCAGATCAAAAGCCTTGCGAAAGCGCCCTTCGAGGAACCGCTTGTAGGAATCGGGCACGTGTTCCAGCGAGTTGCCGTGAATCACGATCACGGGAGGATTCATGCCGCCCTGGTGGGCATATCGCATCTTGGGACGGAACATGCCGCCGCGGGTGGGGGCCTGAAACGCGACCGCCTCGGCCAGCAACCGGGTCAGCACCGGAGTCGACATCTTGCGCGTGGCCGAAGCCTGGGCCTGGATGATCGACTTCCAGACCGGCGCCAGCCCCTGGCGTTTCTGCGCCGAGATCAGGTGCAAAGACGCGAATTTCAGGAACGCCAAACGGGTTTCGATCTGCCGCTCGATCTGCTCGCGCTGATAGGCATCCACCGCATCCCATTTGTTGATGGCCACCACCACGGCGCGGCCGCTTTCCAGGATGTAGCCGGCAATGTGCGCGTCCTGGTCGGTCACGCCTTGCGTGGCGTCAAGCAGCAACAGCACCACGTTCGCGTTTTCGATGGCTTGCAGGGTCTTGACGACGGAGAACTTCTCGATCGCCTCGAAGACCCGGCCCTTGCGGCGGATGCCGGCCGTGTCGATCAGCTCGAACTTCTGCCCATTGCGCTCGAACGGCACCGAGATGGTGTCGCGCGTGGTGCCGGGCAGATCGAAGGCCACCAAGCGCTCTTCACCCAGCCACGCGTTGATCAGGGTCGACTTGCCCACGTTGGGGCGTCCCGCCACCGCCAGGCGGATCACGCCAGCCGGTGCGGGTTCTTCCTCTTCGTCCTCTGGCGGCAGGCCAGGAATGCGCTCCATCGCCAACTCGACCATCGACCGAATGCCCTGGCCGTGGGCACCGGAGACCGGCAACACTTCACCCAAACCCAGCTCGTAGAACTCGACCAGCTGCAAGCCCTGGGTCATGCCCTCGGCTTTGTTGGCCACCAGCACGCAAGGCTTGCCCAAGCGCCGCAAGTAGACCGCGATCTCATGATCTTGCGCGCTGATGCCGGCGCGCGCATCCACCACGAACAGCACCACATCGGACTCGGCCACGGCCTGGCGCGTCTGCTTGGCCATCTCCTTGTAGATGCCCTCGGTGGCATCGGGCTCGAAACCCCCGGTGTCGATGACGATGTATTCGCGTGCACCGAGGCGGCCATTGCCGTAGTGTCGATCACGGGTGAGGCCGGCAAAGTCGGCCACGATGGCGTCGCGAGAACTCGTCAGGCGGTTGAACAGGGTGGACTTGCCCACATTGGGGCGGCCCACCAGGGCGATGACGGGTTTCAAGGAAGGCTGCTTTCGTTCAGGTGTCGGTTCGGCTCGGAAATCACTGAGGACGCCAGGCGTACAGGCCGCCGTTGCGGGTCTGGACCACGAGTGCGTCGCCCGAGAGCACCGGCGCCACCAGGATGGGCGATCCGTCGGTGCTCAGGCGGGTCATTTCGCTGCCGTCTTCGCGCGACACGAGGTGCACAAGGCCCGCGCTGTCGCCCACGGCGACCACACGACCCAGGGCCACCGGTGCGCTGAGGCCGCGGTACTTCAGGCGGTCGATGCTCCACGCTGGTTCGCCGGACGCGCGCTGCCAAGCCTGGAGTCGGCCTTCGCCGTCGGCGCCAAACACCAGGCGATCGTCACCATGCACGCCACTGGTGCCTTGGTTGGCCCGCGACCAGACCACCGTGCCACGCGCTGCATCGACGCAGCCGACAGCGGCCGAATAGGCCCGCGCGCAAACACTGTCACCGATCCGGCTCACGGGGCCGACGATGTCGACCAGGCGCTCAACTTCGTTGGTGCCGCGCGGCGTGGCGATCGGGGCTTCCCAGCGCACCGAACCGTTGGCCGGATTGAGGCCCACCACGCGGCCCGACAGGCCGGCCACCAAGGTGTCGCCCACCGCCAGCAAGGCGCCGCTCTGGCTGAGCACCAGCGGTTCGGCGGTGCGCGACTGGGCCCACAAACGCGCGCCGTTGCGCGCGTCGAAAGCGGTGACGGTACGGTCGGCCGTGAGCACAAACACGCGGGCGCCGGCCACCAGCGGCGCCGTGAAGGCGCGGGCCGGCAGGCGCACGCGCCAGAGTTCGCGACCATCGGCCAGCGCCACGAGCTGATTGCTCTGGGTGACCACCGCAGCGGTCTGCCCGTCAGAACCCACACCCGCTGCGATCGGCGTGCCCAAGTTCAGACGCCACACGTCCTGGCCGGTGGCGCCATTGAGCGCGACCACGGTGCCAGCGGTGCTGGCAGCAAACACGCGCCCACCCGCCACCAGCGGAACAATGGATTCGGTGGTGGCACCGACTTGCGCGGTCCAGGCTGCGCGGGTGCCCATGAGGGCAGCCACCGGCGGCAGCTCGGTGGGCTGGGGCTTCTTGGGGCCCGAGGAACAGGCCGACAGACCGGCCAGCGCCAGCACACCCAGGCAGGCGGTGCGAACCATCCAGGCTTTGGAAGAAGGCTTCATGGATTTGAGAACTGGGTTCAACGGGCGACCTCGGTTGTGGGGGCCAGGGTGGAAACGTCCACACCCAGCGAAGCCAGCTTCACTTCGACCAGACGGCGGTACTCGGTGCGGTTGTTCAAACCCTTCCAGGCGATCTGGTACTGGGCTTTGGCTTCGTCGGTCTTGCCCTGCGCCATCAGCACATCGCCGCGGCGATCGGCCACGAGCGGTTCGAACGATTTGGGCACCGGGGCCTCAAGAGTCTTGAGCGCCTGGTCATAGGCTTGCGCCTCGATGTCCAGCGCCGCCAGCCGCAAGCGGGCCACGGCCTTGTAAGAGTCATCAGATGATTTTTCGGCGGCCCAGGCCAGCGCTGCGCGCGCTTCGGGGAGCTTGCCCGCATCGAACAAGGTCTTGCCGGCCTGCAAGGCAGCCTGGCTGGCGAAGGTGGTGCTGGCAAATCCGGCCTGCATGTCGGCCAATGCGCGCTGCATGCGGTCTGCGTCGTTGGCGAGTGCGGCGCGGTCGACTTCGTCGTACAGGGCAGCGGCCTTGGCGGCCTGGTTGCGCTGCCAGTAGTTCCAGCCGTTCCAGGCGGCAAACGAACCGAAAACCACGATCAACACCCAGCTGATGAGGTTGCCGTACTGGCTCCAGAAGTGTTTGATCTGATCGAGCTGTTCCTGCTCTTCAAGGTCGAGGTGTTTGGCCATGCTGCAAATTCAGTTCGGGTTCGGGCGCCGTGAGCGCAACGCTCGATTGTAGGCGGGTGGCTGCGGCTTCCCCGCCTCTGCCAGACGGGAAAGCCGGGTGGGTTCAGTTGCTGCGCAAACTGGTGGCCCAGTCGGCCACCTGGGCGATCGCCAGCAGGCGCTGCGCGTTCTCCTGGGGCGGCGCCTCGGCGTCGGGGCGGGGGCCGCGCAGGGCCTTGACCGCCACGCTGCCCTGCTGCAACTCCTGTTCGCCAAAGATCAGGGCAAAGCGCGCGCCACTGGCGTCGGCCTTCTTGAACTGCGACTTCATGCTGCCCATGCCATCAGGGCCACCCGCGTGCATCTGCACGTTCACACCGTGCTGGCGCAGCGCGCGCAACGCGGGCATGACCTGCGACACGTGGGTCGCGTCGGGCACCACGGCATACGCGTCAGGCACCGGTTGCTCCGGCAGTTTGCCCTGCTCTTTCAACAGTTCAAGAATGCGCTCCATGCCCAACGCCCAGCCTACGGCCGGCGCGGCCTTGCCACCGATCTGTTCGAACAGGCCGTCGTAGCGACCGCCAGCGCACACGGTGCCTTGGGAGCCCAGCTGTGTGGTGACGAACTCGAACACCGACAGGTTGTAGTAGTCCATGCCGCGCACCAGACGCGGGTTGATGCGGTATTTGAGACCGTGTGCATCGAGCAAGCCGCGCAGGCGGTTGAAGTGCTCGAGCGATTCGGCGCCCAGGTGGTCCATGAGGCGCGGCGCGGCGTTCACCAGCGCCTGCATGGCTGGGTTCTTGGTGTCGAGGATGCGCAGCGGATTGCTGTGCAGCCGGCGTTTGGCTTCTTCGTCGAGCTGGTCGGTGTGCGCTTCGAGGTAGGCGATGAGGGCCTGGCGGTGCGCCAGCCGCTCGGGTGGCTGGCCCAGGCTGTTGATTTCGAGTTCGATGCCGGTGAGACCCAACTCGGCCCAGAGATCGCAGGCCAGCACGATGAGCTCGGCGTCGACATCGGGACCTGCGAAGCCCAGGGCTTCGGCGCCGAACTGGTGGAACTGGCGGTAGCGACCGCGTTGTGGGCGTTCGTGCCGGAACATCGGACCCATGTAGTACAGGCGCTTGCCACCGTCGTACAAGAGCGAATGTTCGAGGGCTGCGCGAACCACGCCAGCCGTGTTTTCAGGGCGCAGCGTGAGCTGCTCGCCATTGAGCCGGTCTTCAAAGGAGTACATCTCCTTCTCGACGATGTCGGTCACCTCGCCCAGGCCGCGCACGAAGAGCGCGGTGGGCTCCACGATGGGCGTGCGCAGGTTGCGGTAGCCATAGCGGCGCATCAACGTGCGCAGCGTGTCTTCGAGCCACTCCCAGTGCGCGGACGCGGGAGGGGCGATGTCGTTCATGCCTTTGACGGCGGTGAGTTTTTCTGCCATGTGCTGCAAGCCTGTGCGGTCAGCGGATGCCGGGTGTGGACCCGACGTCAAGCGGTGACGCCAAACTTTTTCTCGATGTAGTTGTCCACGATGACCTGGAACTCGCGCACGATGTCGTCGCCGCGCAAGGTCAGTGCTTTTTGTCCGTCGATGAAGACGGGGGCTGCTGGCGCCTCGCCGGTGCCGGGCAGGCTGATGCCGATGTCGGCGTGTTTGCTCTCGCCCGGGCCATTGACGATGCAGCCCATCACCGCCACCTTGAGGTTTTCCACGCCGGGGTAGCGCACGCGCCAGACCGGCATGGAACTGCGCAGGTAGTCGTCGATCTGCTTGGCCAGTTCCTGGAAGGTTGTGCTGGTGGTGCGGCCACAGCCGGGGCAGGCGGTGACCGAGGGCACGAACGCGCGCATGCCCAGAGCCTGCAGAATCTCCAGCGCGATCACCACCTCTTGCGTGCGGGCCTCACCCGGTTGCGGCGTGAGCGAAACACGGATGGTGTCGCCAATCCCCTGCTGCAGCAGCACCGACAGCGCCGCGGCCGAAGCCACCGCACCCTTGGTGCCCATGCCGGCCTCGGTCAGGCCCAGGTGCAGCGCGTAGTTGCAGCGCTGCGCCAGCGCCTGGTAGACCGCGATCAAGTCCTGCACGGCGCTGACTTTGCAGGACAGAAAGATGTTGTTGCCGTTGAGGCCGATGGCTTCGGCGCGTTGGGCCGAGTCGAGTGCGGACGTGATCAGCGCCTCGTACATCACCTGACGCGCTTCCCAGGGTTGGGCTCGGCGGGCATTCTCGTCCATCAGGCGGGCGAGCAGATCCTGGTCGAGACTGCCCCAGTTCACGCCGATGCGGATCGCCTTGTCGTGCCGCGCCGCGATCTCCACCATCTGCGCAAACTGGCGGTCACCCTTGTCGCCGCGACCCACATTGCCGGGGTTGATGCGGTACTTGGACAGCGCCTCGGCACAGGCCGGGTGGTCGGTGAGCAGGCGGTGGCCGTTGTAGTGGAAGTCGCCGACCAGGGGCACGTCAACGCCCATGCGGTCAAGCTGCTCGCGGATGTAGGGCACGGCCTTGGCGGCCTCGTCGTTGTTGACGGTGATGCGCACCAGCTCGGAGCCGGCCAGGGCGAGCTCTTTCACCTGGATCGCTGTGCCCACGGCATCGGCGGTGTCGGTGTTGGTCATGGACTGCACACGCACCGGCGCGTCACCGCCCACCGTCACACGGTTGCTGCCCCACACCACCACGCCCTGGCGGGTGTGGCGCACCCGTGCAGCAGTCAAGGGAATCGGCTGGCCTGCTGAGGAAGCCGGGGCATCAGGCTGCAATGCAATGTCCATGGTCATTTCACCTCGAATCGTGCCACGTTGCTGCGCGCAAACGGCGCCGTGTCGAAAGGCTTGCCGCGAACGTTCACCCGCGCGGCATCGGCCTTGCCCAGCACCACGGTGTAGGGCGGGGCCGCAGAAAAATCCATCACGTCGCCGGCCTGCATCAAGCGTTTGGCCACCACGTTGCCGCTGCCGTTGACCACCTCGACCCAGGACTCACCCGTGGCGACGATGCTCAGCAGGCTGCCCGCGCTGGCGCCGACTGGGGTGGCCGGCGTGGCAACGGCCACGGCGGGTGCGGCATCTGCGGGTGCCGCCGCGACATCAGCGGCTGTTGGCACCTCCGCGGGCGATGCCATGTCGGCACTCCCGGGCACCACACCTCCCTGCGCGGCAGCGCCAGCGGGTTCTTGAGCGGCAACGGGTTCGGCCACCACCACGGGCTCGGCCATGACCGGCTCCGCCACACTCGCCACCACAGGCGGGCTCTCGGCCTTGGGCAGAAACACGATGACCAGTGCACCCAACAGCAGCGCAATGGCCGCCAGCAAGGCGGGCCGGGAGAGCCAGCTCAGCGGGTTGAACGGTTCTTCGTCGCGGCCCGGGTTGAACGGTGCGTTGAGCGCCTGGCCATGGTCACCCAGCTTGGGCGATGCGCCCAGCGGGATCTGTTGCAGGATGGGAGCGGGGTCCACCTTGAGCTGGCGGCAGGCACTGGACGCCAGCGCGCGGGCAAAGGTCAGGTCGGGCAGTTCGCTGTAGCGCCCGGCCTCCAGCGCTTCCAGCTTCTTGACCGGGACCTTCAAGGAGGCGGCAAGGGCCGCGATGTGCAGCCCCGCGGCTTCGCGGGCCTCCTTCAACCGGATCGGGCGCGAAACGGGCTCACCCGACATGCCATTGCCTTCACCCACCACATCACTCATCAAACTCTCCGCGCTGAAAACGGGCCCACTGGGGTGAATCCGGGTAACGGCGACCCAGTTGCTGTGCCAGTTGCGCCATGGCTTCGCGGTTGCGAAGCCGCCGCTCAACCTTGATGCCCAGCCAGAGCGTTTCTGCGTTGGCCAGGTCGGTGTTGTTGAGCCGCCGGATCGTGAACTGGGCCTTGGCATCGTCACCCCGGCGGAACTGCAGCGAGGCGAGGTTGTACGCCACGATCGGGTTGGCAGCGTCGAGCTCATACGAGCGCGCCAGACTGGCCTCAGCCTCCACGAACTGGCCCGCCCGGATCTGGCAGATTCCCATGGCCAACAAGGTTCTGGCCTGACCGCCGTAAACGGGGCTGACCAAGGCACGCTGGAACAGCTCGGTGGACTGTGCGTAGCGACCGCGCTGGCACGCGTACCACCCGTAGTTGTGCAGGGCATCGGGGTCGCGCGGGTTGAGCTGCATGGCGCGCTGGAAGCTCTCTTCGGCCAGCGCATCGTTGCTCATGCCCATGTAGACCAGGCCGCGCAACACATAGGCCGGCGCATAGGTCGGGTCGGCCTGAAGCGCCAGCTTGATTTCGTCCAGCGCCACCGTGTTCTGGCCTTCGCCAAAGTAGCCGGCGGCCAGTTCGATGCGGATGCGGGCGCGCTTGCGCGCCTCGGGCTCGTCCGAGTCGGTGATCGGCTCTGCCGAGGGCACGCTGGAAGCAGCACCGCGTTGTGCACATCCGGCCGAGAGCAACAACAAGCACATCAGCAATGCCAGCAAGCCCACCGTGGTGCCTGAAAACCGGGCCGGGAGTCGAGTGGCTGGAGTCATGCCTGCTTTTCCTTGTGGACGATGCGGATGGGATGCTCGGTGGCGCTGCGGCGCTTGGCCAGGCGGCTGGCGGCGTTGGTGCGGTCGAGCACGTCGCCGGCCAGTTGACCACAGGCCGCGTCGATGTCATCACCCCGCGTCTTGCGCACCGTTGTCACCAGACCACCCTCGCTGAGGATGCGGGCGAATTGCTGCACCACCGGCCGCGGCGAACACAGCAGGCCTGAGCCGGGAAAGGGATTGAAAGGAATGAGGTTGATCTTGCACGGCACACCGCGCCCGGCGTGGCCCCTCACCAGGGCCAGCAACTCCTGCGCGTGGTGTGGCTGGTCGTTCACCCCGTCGAGCATGCAGTACTCGAAAGTGATGAAATCGCGCGGCGCGGCAGGCAGGTAGCGCAGGCAGGCGTCGAGCAGCTCGGCGATCGGGTACTTGAGGTTGAGCGGTACGAGATCGCTGCGCAGCGCATCGTTGGGCGCGTGCAGCGACACGGCCAGTGCCACCGGACAGTCTTGCGCCAGGCGGTCCATCATGGGCACCACACCCGAGGTGGACACGGTGACGCGGCGGCGCGAAAGGCCATAGCCG
The DNA here is from genome assembly GCF_022844385.1 of Hydrogenophaga sp. Taxonomy (GTDB): domain Bacteria; phylum Pseudomonadota; class Gammaproteobacteria; order Burkholderiales; family Burkholderiaceae_C; genus Hydrogenophaga. The sequence continues at coordinate 21,823 of NZ_JALHLX010000025.1, forward strand.
TGGTCGTCGAGCATCACACGCAGCGCTGGCACCAGCGCGTTGTAGTTCTGCAAGGGCTCGCCCATGCCCATCATCACCACGTTGGTGATCACACGCTCGGTGCGTTTGAGGTGCTTGCGCAGGAAAAACTCGGCCTGCCACAGCTGGGCCAGAATCTCGCCGGTCGTGAGGTTGCGCGAAAAGCCCTGGTGGCCGGTGGAGCAAAAACGGCAGCCCACCGCACAACCCGCCTGTGACGAGATGCACAAGGTGCCTCGGTCTTCTTCGGGAATGAACACGGTTTCCACCGCGTTGCCGCCACCCACGTCGAACAGCCACTTGATGGTGCCGTCCGCCGAGTCCTGGCGCGTGAGCACAGGCAGGCCGGTGATGGTGCAGGCGCCCGGGAGTTTCTCGCGCAGGCTGCGCGCGAGGTCGGTCATCTCGGTGAAGTCCGACGCCCCTTTTTGATGGATCCAGCGAAACAGCTGGACGGCGCGAAAGCGCTTTTCGCCCAGCTGCTCGCACCAGGCGGCCAAACCCTCAAGATCGAAGTCGAGCAGGTTGGCCGTCATGGCATGGTCAGCGCGCTGGCTCAGCGCGAGTAAACGTTGAGGCCGGCGAAGAAAAACGCGATTTCAGCGGCAGCGGTCTCGGGCGCGTCGGAGCCGTGCACGGCGTTGGCGTCGATGCTGTCGGCGAAGTCGGCGCGGATCGTGCCGGCGTCTGCTTTCTTCGGGTCGGTGGCGCCCATCAGGTCGCGGTTCTTGGCAATGGCGCCTTCGCCTTCGAGGGCCTGGATCATCACGGGGCCGGAGATCATGAAGTCGACCAGGTCCTTGAAGAAAGGACGGGCCTTGTGCACAGCGTAGAACGCTTCAGCTTCGCCGCGCGACAGGTGGGCCATGCGGGCAGCCACAACCTTCAGGCCAGCTGCTTCAAAGCGGGCGTAGATCTGGCCGATCACGTTCTTGGCAACGGCGTCGGGCTTGATGATGGAGAGGGTGCGTTCGATGGCCATGGAAATCCTGAGGTTTTGTGGGTGAATCTGTGGGGTTTGGGGCACCCCGCAAAGCCCATGATTCTACATTGGTCGTGTCACGCTGCCGTGACGCCGGGACGCGACACGAGCAGGTTCAACGGCCGCCGGTGCGACCGCCGCCACCGCCCCCACCACGGCGGCGCGCGCCACCGGGTGCGCTGCCGCGGCCGGCTTCCTGTTCGCGCCGGCGCTGCAGGGCGTCCTGCCCGATGTAACCGAACGAAGTCTTCATGGGGTCGGGCTGCGAAGCCCCGCCGCCCGGCCCGCGACCACCCGTGCTGGTGCCGGGCTTGGCGCCCCGGCCTTTGCCACCCGGGCCGGTCGGTGCACCACCCATGCCATAGCCGCTGCTGCGCCGGTCGCCAAAGCCGGGGCTCTCGCTGCGGCTTCCCGGCGGCTTGCCTTGAGTGCGCCCCGATCGGGGACCTTGTTTTCCGCGCTGCGCCGGATGGCGTCCCCCGGGACGTGCTGGGCGGGCGCCCTCCTCGTCCGCACTGGGCATGCCGGCCGCAGCCGTCAGGCGGGCGATGTCGCGCTCGTCGAGCTCGATCCAGGCGCCGCGCTTGAGGCCGCGCGGCAGCATCATGGCGCCGTAGCGGATGCGGATCAGGCGGCTGACCGCGTGACCCACAGCCTCGAACATGCGGCGCACCTCACGGTTGCGGCCTTCACCGATCGTCACGCGGTACCAGCAGTTGGCGCCCTCGCCGCCGCCGTCTTCGATGGAAGCGAACTGCGCCATGCCGTCGTCCAGCCGCACGCCGTCGAGCAGGCGCGCCTTTTCATCGTTCGACAGTGCGCCGAGCACGCGCACGGCGTATTCGCGCTGCAGGCCAAAGCGCGGGTGCATCAGGCGGTTGGCCAGTTCACCCGAGCTGGTGAGCAGCAGCAAGCCTTCGGTGTTCAAGTCGAGCCGGCCGACCGACTGCCACTTGCCCTGCATCAGCTTGGGCAAGCGACGAAACACCGTGGGACGGTTTTGCGGGTCGTCGTGCGACACCACTTCGCCTGCGGGCTTGTGGTACGCGAGAACGCGCGGCGGAAGCGGCGTCATGCGCACGCGCACCGGTTTGCCGTTGACCTTGATCACATCGCCGATCTGGATGCGCTGCCCCACATGGGCCGGTTCGCCGTTGACCGAGATGCGGCCTTCGAGGATCAGCTGCTCCATCTCCAGTCGCGAACCCATGCCGGCTTGCGCCAGCACCTTGTGCAGCTTGGGCGACTCGGCCTGCGGTGAGAGCACGCGTTTGGCGGGCAGCGGTGGCAACTCCTGCTCCTGCTCGGCATCGAAAGCACCGCTGACCACGTCGTCGAAACGCAGCTCCTCAAGTGCGGGCGCCGGGTGGGGTTTCGCTGCCGTCGGCTGAACTGCGGGCGCCTCAGCGGTGGGGTCGAGTTCAGGTGGGTTGGGTGGGGTTTGATCCGGGGTCATGGTCTTCCTGGGTGGACGGTTCCAACAACTGCGGGTCGGAGGGCGGGGTAATCGGGTCGGCGGCCAAGGGGGCGGCCACCACAAGCAGGTCTGATTCGGGCGCGTCGACTTCGGCGGTATCGGACGGCAGGCTGTTGGCCAGGGATTCAAAATCCAGCCGGTCCAGCGCGGACTCCTGAACCTCGCTGCCGTCCAGCGGGGGCAACTGGTCCAGCGAAGCCAGCCCCAGGTCGTCAAGGAATTGGCGCGTGGTCGCGAACAAGGCAGGGCGACCCACCGTTTCACGGTGGCCGATGACTTCGATCCAGCCCCGGTCTTCGAGCTGTTTGATGATCAACGAATTGATCGTGACGCCACGGATGTCTTCCATGTCGCCCCGCGTCACCGGCTGGCGGTAGGCAATGATGGCCAGGGTTTCCATGGCGGCGCGGCTGTAGCGCGGTGGCTTCTCGGGATGAAGGCGGTCAAGGTAGGGCCGCAGCTCGGGTCGGCTCTGGAAGCGCCAGCCTGTGGCCACCTGCACCAGCTCCACGCCGCGCCCGGTCCATTCGAGCTGCAGGTCGGCCAGCAAGGTCTTGAGCGTGTCGGCCGACACTTCCATGTCGAACAGCGTGCCGAGCTCGCGCACGGACAGCGGCTGGGGCGCGCAGATCAATGCCGTCTCGAGGACACGCTTGGCATCCGTTGTGTTCATGGTGTCTGTCAGTCAAAAACCGGTTGGTGGCCGGGACGGTGCGGAAGGCGAACGGTGCGATGGAGCCGCGGGCCATGTGGCATGCGGGCGCGACCGTCGGGTCGGGGCAAATCGGCTGGATCCTGCAGAACCCGGGCATGGGCTCTGGGTCGGGCGGTGAAATCGGGCGGCTGGGCGAAGGTCGGGGTGAAGGGTTTTGCGCAAACCACCCGCGGCGGATGGTGCGGCTTCAGGCCGCCGGTTCGCTGTCCCAGCTCTGCGCATTGTAATGGAGCCCGCTGGATTCGACCGCCAGCAGCATGTCGGCCGGCGGCGTGGAGCGAAACAACAGGGGCTGTCCAGTGATCGGGTGCTTGAGCTCCAGGCGCGCCGCGTGCAGCGATTGGCGGGCCATGCCCCACAGCGGGCGCCCGCCGTACAGCGAGTCGCCCACCAGCGGATGACCCAGCCAGGCCATGTGGACCCGGATCTGGTGGGTCCGCCCGGTGTGCAGCTTGCAGGCCACCAGGCTGGCCTGGTCGCAAGTGTCGAGCAGGCGGACTGTGGTCTGCGCGGTCTTGCTGCTGCCGCCTTCGACCCGCACCACCGCCATGCGCAGGCGGTTGTGCACATCGCGCCCGATCGGTTGATCCACATGCTGGTCCTCCTTGCCCTTCCAGCGACCATGCGCCAGGGCCAGGTACTGCCGGCTCACCTCGCGCGCGGCGATGGCGCGCACCAGCGCTTCCACCGCCTGGCGGCTTTTGCCCACCAGCATCAGGCCCGAGGTGTCCTTGTCGAGCCGGTGCACGATGCCCGCGCGCGGCAGGCTGGCAGCGCCAGCGTGGTGGGCCAGCAGGCCGTTGAGCAAAGTCCCGGTCCAGTTGCCTGCCGCGGGGTGCACCACCAGCCCGGCCGGCTTGTGGATCACCAGCAAGTCGGCGTCTTCGAACACCACGTCCAGCGCCATCGCCTCGGGTACAAAGGCCTGGGCCTGCTGGGTCGGGCGCAGTTCCACGTGCAGCTGGTCTCCCGCTGCGATGCGTGCCGACGGCTTGCTCTGGGCAACACCACGCACCTCAACGGCGCCGTCGGCCATGAGCTGCTGCAGGTAGGAGCGGGAAAACTCGGGGATCAGCTGGGCAAGTGCGCGGTCGATGCGCCAGCCGTGCATGCCGACCGGCACCGCGCAAATCCGCTTTTCCACCTCCAGCGCCCATTCGTCAGCGCCCGTTGCCACGTCATGGGCCGTGTCTGCTGCCAGACCGAGCGACTCACCCCCCGTCGATATACTTTGCGCTTTCAATCCGTCGTTCCGTTGTGAAGGTGAGTTCGTTATGTTGACGTTCAGATTATCGGCCCTGACCGCTGGTGCATTGGGCACAGCGCTGCTGCTGAGCGCTTGTGGCAGCACCAAGCCCAAAGACGAAACCGCGAACTGGAGCCCCAACCGCATTTACAGCGAAGCCACCGACGAGCGCGCGGCCGGCAACTTCGAACGCTCTGTGACCCTGCTTGAAAAGCTCGAAGGCCGCGCCGCCGGCACCCCGCTGGCACAGCAGGCCCAGCTCGACAAAGCCTATACCCACTACAAGGCCAGCGAGCCAGCCCAGGCCCTCGCTGCCATCGACCGTTTCCAGAAGCTCCACCCGGCCAGCCCGGCCATGGACTATGCGCTCTACCTCAAGGGCCTGGTGAACTTCAACGACAACCTCGGCCTGTTCGGCGCGCTGGCCCGGCAGGACCTCTCCGAGCGCGACCAGAAGGCTGCGAAGGAGTCGTTCGAGGCGTTCCGCGAGCTGAGCACACGCTTCCCCGACTCGCGCTACACGCCCGACGCGCGCCTGCGCATGACCTACATCGTCAACTCTCTGGCGCAGTACGAGGTGCATGTGGCCCGTTACTACCTCAGCCGCGGCGCCCATGTGGCGGCGATCAACCGCGCGCAGACCGCGCTGAACGAGTACACCAACGCCCCCGCGCTGGAAGAAGCCTTGTTCATCATGGTGCAGTCGTACGACGCGCTGGGAATGACCCAGTTGCGCGACGATGCCCGCCGCGTGATGCAGGCCAACTACCCGCAGAGCGAGTACCTCAGCCAGGGCTTCAAGAGCAAGGACGAGCCCTGGTGGAAGATCTGGTGAGCACCAGCGCGTCCAGCGCTGCTCCCATGTCGGCCTCGTCCACCACACGGCGCATCGGTGGCAGGCTGCCCAGCAACTGAAGGCCATAACTGCGGGTGAGCAGACGGCGGTCGCCGATCACCAGCACGCCGCGGTCGGTTTCGGTTCGAATCAAGCGGCCCGCTCCCTGCTTCAAGGCCATGGCGGCCTCGGGCAAGTACGCATCACCAAAAGCCTTGAGACCCTGCGCCTCCAGGCGTGCCGCACGTGCGGCCATCAAGGGGTCGTCGGGCGAAGAGAACGGCAGCTTGTCGATCACGAGCAACTGCAGCGCTTCGCCAGCCAGGTCCACCCCTTCCCAGAACGACGCCGATGCCACCAGGATGGCGCCGTGCCCGGTTGAAGCGGCCGCCCTGAACCGGGCCAGAAGCGCCGCGCGCGACAAGCGCCCCTGGGCCAGCACCTGCACCGGTGCACAACGGCCTTGCAACACTTCCTCGTTCAAGGCCTCGGCCATGCGCGAGGCCGCACGCAGTGTGGTGGTCAGCACCAGCGTACGGCCGCCGAGTCGCGTCGCCCACTGCGCCACCCGCGCCGCCAGCACGGGCGTGTGCGCGGGATCGGACGGCTCGGGCAGGTCGTGCGGCACAAAAAGCGATGCTTGCTCGCCGTGATCGAACGGGCTGGCCACCCGCAAGGTGCGCAATGTGGGGTGGTCCGCCAGACCCAGGCCGCGTGTGAACCAATCCAACGTATCGTCATGGCCCAACGTAGCCGAGGCAAAGATCCAGCTTCTGGCTGCAGCGCCTGAACCGGGCACCAGCCGGCTGAAGCGTGCAGCGCTGTCCAGCGGCGCACGCACCATGCGCCAGGATCGGTCAGCGCCCCACTCCATCCAGCGCACGCTGGTGGCGTCCACCGGACTCGGGCCGCCCGGCGCCAGGTGGCTCCAGGTGCTCTGCAGCGTTTTGATACGGTCCAGCAGGCGGGCTAGTTCGGCTGCACTCTGTGCGGTGGCCGACACGGCCTCCAGCGCAGCCGTCAAAGCCTGGTCAAGACCCGAGACCGCCTGCAGCCAGGCGTCAGGAGCCAGCCCGACAGGTGTCGCGTTGTTCCACGCGCTGCGGCTCCGGGTGGCGGTGTCTCGATGCACTGAGCCCAAGGCGCGGCACGCTTGATCGAGGTTGAGCGCCAGGTGTGCCCAGGGCCGCAGCCCACGCGCCCACGCCTGGCCTTGCACGCCGAGTTCGCGCGCGAGGTCGCGCAGGTGGTCCGAAGCGATGGACCGGGACAACAGCTGCACGCCGGTGTCGTTGAGCTGGTGCGCCTCATCCAGCACCACCACGCCGGTCTCGGGCAACCAGTCCACGGCTTCGGTTTCGCGGATGACCTGATCGGCAAAGAAGAGATGGTGGTTGATCACCACCCAGTCGGCTTCGCTCGCTTGTCGCCGCGCAAGATTGACGTGACAAGCCGCTGCCTGCGGGCACGTGGTGCCCACGCAGTTGTGGCGGGTGGACGTGATCAGGGGGCGCAGCGGCGAACGCTCATCCAGCCCGTCCAGCTCGCCCACATCGCCGCTGCGGGTGAGGCGCGCCCAACGCTGCACCTGTTCCAGGCCAGCGGCCATCGCCGGGTCGCGTTGCGCAGTCGACCCGACCGTTCTGGCCAGCTCCAACCGGTGCAGGCACAGATAGCTGGAACGTCCCTTGAGCAGCGCCGCGCGCACCGGCAGGCCCAGCGCACGCGACACGGCCGGGATGTCCCGCGTGAACAACTGGTCTTGCAAGGCTTGCGTGGCCGTTGACAGCAGTGCGCGCTGCCCGCTCAACAGCACCGGCACGAGGTAGGCAAAGGTTTTGCCGACGCCGGTGCCGGCTTCCACCGCGAGATGCTCACCCGCCTGCAGGGCCTGCGCCACGGCCAGCGCCATCTCCAGCTGGCCCGGCCGGGGGCGAAGACCGGGGCGCGCGGCCGGGCGTGGGCCGTCTGCGGCAAACGCGGCCGCCACGCCCTGGACGAGATCAACCACGCCAGCGGCGTGCAAAGGCGCACGGGCGGTGCCGTGCCACCGGGACATTACTGGATACCATTGCGTGCAACGAACGGCACCCGAACAACGATTGATTCATATGTCCAAAGGCTACCGCATCCAGGCTTCCACCGGCATCCACCGGGGAGACCGCGATTACCAGCAAGACCAGGTCTGTCTGCTGAACCACCCGCGTCACAGCAGTTGCATGCTGGCCGTGCTGGCCGACGGCATGGGTGGGCGCAGCGGCGGGCGCAAGGCCTCAGACCAGGTGATGCTCACGGCGCGCCAGTTGTTTGAACGCTACGACCCGGACACCGATGACGCTTCGGCCCTGCTGCGCCAGATCGTTGAAGAGTCGCACCTGGTGATCAAGCTCACCGCCGTGTCGGCCGAGCAGGAACCGCACAGCACGATCGCCGCCTTCCTGATTGACCCCGACGGTGAGAGCCACTGGGTGCACGCAGGCGATTCGCGGGTCTACCACTTCCGCAATGGCCGCATGGTGTTCCGCACCATGGACCATTCGTACGTGCAGACCCTGGTCAACCAGGGCGAGCTGAGCGAGCAGGGCGCCCTGGACCACCCGCACGCCAACATCCTCATGGGCTGCCTGGGCACCGAAAACGACCCACCGGTGGACCTGCACGTGGTGCCCCAACTCATGCCGGGCGAATCGCTGATGGCCTGCAGTGACGGGGTGTGGCATTACTTCACGCCCGAAGAACTCGCCAGCACGATCGCCATGCTGTCGCCGCGCGAGGCGTGTGAGTTCCTTATCCAGAAAGCGCGCACGCGCGCCAAGGGCGCGGGCGACAACCTGTCGATCGTCATCGTGAAGCTGGAACCTCTGACCTGAGGCCCGCGCAGCGGGCCTCGTTGCCCGCACCGACGTTCAGGTCAGGCCGGTGTCCACGACCCGGTGCTCCAGCGCCAGAAATTCCTCCGACTGCATCTCGCTCAAGCGCGACACAGTGCGCGGGAATTCGTGCGACATCGGGCCTTCGAGGTAGAGCTCTTCGGGTTGCACGGCCGCCGACATCACCAGCTTGACGCGGCGGTCGTAGAGCACGTCGATGAGCCAGGTGAATCGTCGCGCCTCTGACGCCTGACGCACCTGCATCTGCGGCACGTTGGACAGCATCACCGTGTGGAATTGAGTGGCGATCTCCAGGTAATCGTTCTGTGAACGCGGCCCGCCGCACAGGGTGCGGAAATCGAACCAGATCACGCCGCCGGCGCGGCGCACGGCCTTGATCTGGCGCGATTCGATCTGCATCACCGGGTCTTGGTCGCCCGCCTCGGCCAACTCGTTGAACGTGGCCTCCATTGACGCCTCGGCCTGTGGCCCCAACGGGCAGTGGTAGAGCTCGATGTGGTTGAGCGTGCGCTGGCGGTAGTCGGTGCCGTTGTCCACGCTCAGCACCTCCAGCCGCTCCTTGAGCAGCTCGATGGCGGGGAGGATGCGGTCGCGGTGCAGGCCGTCGGGGTACAAGCCATCGGGGTGGAAATTCGACGTGGTGACGAAGCCCACACCGGCTTTGAACAACGCATCCAGCAGACGGTGCAGGATCATGGCGTCGGTCACGTCCGCCACGTGAAATTCGTCGAAGCAGATCAGCTTGTAGCGTTTGGCGATGCGCAGGCCGAGTTCGTCCAGCGGGTTCACTGTGCCCTGCAGTTCGCGCAGTTCGCGGTGCACCTCGCGCATGAACTCGTGAAAGTGCAGGCGCGTCTTGCGCTTCAGGGGCACGGCGTTGAAGAAGCAGTCCATCAGGAAGCTCTTGCCCCGGCCCACGCCGCCGAACATGTACACGCCGCGCGGAATCTCGGGCTTGATGAACAGCTTTTTGAGCGAGTTGGAACGGCGCTGTTTGTAAGCCGTCCACTCGGTGGCGCACCGCTCCAGCGCGTCGATGGCACGCTGCTGGGCGGGGTCGGTTGTGTAGCCGCGCTCTTTCAGCGCGGCTTCGTAGGTGCTGCGAACGCTCAAAACCGGTGCCGGTTCAGAAATTCAGCGTGCGCTTGTCCACCGCCAGCGCGGCCTCTTTCGTGGCCTCCGACAGCGAGGGGTGCGCGTGGCAGATGCGCGCGATGTCTTCGGCGCTGGCCTTGAACTCCATGGCCACCACAGCCTCGGCGATCAGCTCGCTGGCCTGCGGTCCGACGATGTGCACGCCCAGAATCTCGTCGGTGACGGCGTCAGCGAGGAACTTGACCATGCCGGTGGTGTCGCCCAGCGCGCGTGCGCGGCCGTTGGCGAGAAACGGGAAGGTACCGGCCTTGTAGGCGGCGCCACGAGCCTTGAGCTGCTGCTCGGTCTCGCCCACCCAGGCGATCTCGGGGCTGGTGTAGATCACCCAGGGGATGGTGTTGAAGTTCACGTGACCGTGTTGGCCGGCGATGCGTTCGGCCACGGCCACGCCCTCTTCTTCTGCCTTGTGCGCCAGCATGGGGCCGCGCACCACGTCGCCCACCGCCCACACGCCCTTGAGGTTGGTGCGGCATTCGGCGTCGACCACGATGGCGCCGCGCTCGTCGAGCTGCAGGCCCACGGCTTCGGCATTGAGGCCGATGGTGTTGGGCACACGCCCGATGGAGACGATGAGCTTGTCGGCGTCCAGCGACTGGGCTTCGCCCTTGGCGTTGGTGTAGGCCACGCTCACACCTTTTTTGGTCGTCTTGATCTCGCCGACCTTCACACCCAGTTCGATCTTCAGGCCCTGCTTGTCGAACGCCTTCTTGGCTTCCTTGGCGATCTGCTCGTCCACCGCACCCAGGAAGGTGGGCAGGCCTTCGAGAATGGTCACATCCGACCCGAGCCGGCGCCAGACCGAGCCCATTTCGAGACCGATCACGCCGGAGCCGATCAGCACCATCTTCTTGGGCACGGCGCCCAGGCGCAAGGCGCCGTCGTTGGACAGCACCGTTTCTTCGTCGAACGGGGTGCCGGGCAAGGCGCGTGCGTTGGAACCGGTGGCCACGATGATCTGGCGCGCGGTCAGCAGTTCTTCTTTGGCACCCGTGACCTGGATTTCGTAGCCGGCTTCCACCGCCTTGGCGAACGAGCCACGACCGTGGAAGAAGCTGATCTTGTTCTTCTTGAACAAGTACAGGATGCCGTCGTTGTTCTGCTTCACCACGGTGTCCTTGCGACCGATCATCTTGGCGATGTCGATCTTGACGTTGGTGGCGGTGATGCCGTGGTCGGCAAAGTGGTGGTTGGCGTGGTCGAAATGCTCCGAGGACTGCAGCAACGCCTTGGACGGGATGCAGCCGACGTTGGTGCAGGTGCCACCCGGGGCCGGGCCGCCAGCGGCGTTTTTCCACTCGTCGATGCAGGCGACCTTGAAACCGAGTTGGGCTGCGCGGATGGCGGCGATGTAGCCACCGGGGCCGCCGCCGATGACGACGACGTCAAATGTTTGGGACATGTTGGATTCCTGGATTCAAAAGGCCAACGCCCCTGTCGGGGCGTTGGCAGAGGGTGTTGCCGATCAGATGTCGAACAGGAGGCGGGCTGGGTCTTCCAGCGCTTCTTTCATGGCCACCAGGCCCAGCACGGCCTCGCGGCCGTCGATGATGCGGTGGTCGTAGGACAGGGCAAAGTAGTTCATGGGGCGCACCACGACCTGGCCGTTTTCGACCATGGCGCGGTCCTTGGTGGCGTGCACGCCCAAAATGGCCGACTGCGGCGGGTTGATGATGGGAGTGGACATCATGGAGCCGAAGGTGCCGCCGTTGGAAATGGAGAAGGTGCCCCCGGTCATGTCATCAATGCCCAGCTTGCCATCCTTGGCCTTCTGGCCGTACTCGGCGATCTTCTTCTCGATGTCGGCAAAGCTCATCTGGTCGGCGTTGCGCAGGATGGGCACCACCAGGCCGCGCGGCGAACCCACCGCGATGCCAATGTCGAAGAAGCCGTGGTAGACGATGTCGTTGCCATCCACCGATGCGTTCAGGACGGGGTACTTCTTGAGCGCGTGCACTGCAGCCTTGACGAAGAAGCTCATGAAGCCGAGCTTCACGCCGTGTTCCTTCTCGAACTTCTCCTGGAACTTCTTGCGCATCTCCATGACCGGGGCCATGTTGATTTCGTTGAAGGTGGTCAGGATGGCGTTGGTCGACTGCGACTGCAGCAGACGCTCGGCCACGCGGGCGCGCAGGCGGGTCATGGGCACACGCTCTTGCGGGCGGTCGCCCAGATCGGGAGCCACCACCGGCACCTGCGGCAGCACCTTGGCGGGTGCGCCCGTGGGAATGGCCACGGGTGCGGCCACGGCGGCCGGCTTGGGTGCGGCCACGGCCGACAACACGTCGCCTTTGGTCACACGGCCGTCTTTGCCCGTGCCGGGCACCGATCCCGAGGCGAGGTTGTTGTCGGCCATCAGCTTGGCTGCGGCGGGCATGGCCACACCGGCTTTGCTGGTGGACGCGACGGCCGCAGCCGCTGCGGCAGGCGCTGGAGCAGCAGCGGGCGCTGCGGCGGCGACAGGCGCAGCAGCACCGGCCACGGCGGCCGTGTCGATGCGCGCGATCAGCTGCTCGGCCGCCACTGTGGCGCCGTCGACCTGCAAGATTTCGACCAGCACGCCGGCCGAAGGCGCGGGCACTTCCAGCACGACCTTGTCGGTCTCGATCTCGATCAGGATTTCGTCGACCGCCACCGCGTCGCCGACCTTTTTCTTCCACTGCAGCATGGTGGCTTCGGCCACCGATTCGGACAGCTGCGGGACTTTGACTTCTACGATTGCCATATTTCTTCTACCTGTTTGTTTCGGACTGCGCTGAGCCAGCCCACCCGGGATTCAACATCGCGGGCCGGGCGGCTGGAGCGGCTTACTTGGTGAGGATGAAGCCCTTGAGCTTGCCGAAGGCGGCTTCGATCAGGTTCTTCTGCTGCTCCTGGTGCAGGTGGGAATACCCCACTGCCGGCGACGCCGAGGCCGCGCGCCCGGCATAGCCGAGTTTCTGACCGTCGAGCATGTTCTCGTGGATGTAGTGCTGCACAAAGAACCAGGCGCCCTGGTTCTGCGGCTCGTCCTGGCACCACACGATGTCGGTGGCGTTGGGGTACTTGCGCAGCTCGGCACCAAACACCTTGTGCGGGAACGGATAGAGCTGCTCCACGCGCAGGATCGCCACGTCGTCAGACTCGCGCTCTTCACGTTTCTTCACCAGGTCGTAGTACACCTTGCCCGAGCAGCAGATGACGCGCTTGACCTTGTCGGCCTTCTTCGCCACGTCGGCGTTCTGGTCGGGGATCACTGTCTGGAAGCCACCCTTGACGAACTCGGACAGCGGCGAGGTCGCGTCCTTGTTGCGCAGCAACGACTTGGGCGTGAAGATGATCAGCGGCTTGCGCAGCCCGCGGATCATCTGGCGACGCAGCACATGGAAGATCTGGCTGGCCGTGGTGGGCTGCACGATCTGCATGTTGGTGTCGGCCGCCATCTGCATGAAGCGCTCCAGGCGCGCCGAGCTGTGCTCGGGGCCCTGGCCTTCGTAGCCGTGCGGCAGCATCAGCGTGATGCCGTTGACGCGGCCCCACTTCACTTCGCCGGAAGCGATGAACTGGTCGATCACCACCTGGGCGCCGTTGACGAAGTCGCCGAACTGCGCTTCCCAGATCACCAGCGTATTGGGGTCGTTCGAGGCGTAGCCGTACTCGAAGGCCAGCACCGCTTCTTCGGACAGGATCGAATCGATCACCACGAACGGCGCCTGGTTGTCGGCCACGTTCTGCAGCGGCACGTAGGTGCCCTCGTCGAACTTCTCGCGGTTTTGGTCGTGGATCACGGCATGGCGGTGCGTGAACGTGCCACGGCCACAGTCTTCGCCCGACAGTCGCACCGGGAAGCCGCTGGCCACCAGCGAGGCAAACGCCATGTGCTCGCCCATGCCCCAGTCCACCGGAATCTCGCCCCGGCCCATGGCCGCACGGTCCGCGTACACCTTCTTCACCAGTTGGTGCGGCGAGACGCTGTCCGGGATCGTCGTGAGACGCTCCGAGAGGCGTTTCCACTCGGCCATGGGAATGGCGGAGTCGGAGCTGTCGGTCCACTTCTTGTTGAGGTAAGGACTCCAATCGACCGCGAACTTGCTCTTGAAGTTGGTGAGCACCGGGTCGACCGTGTGACGGCCGTCGTCGAGTGCGGCGCGGTAAGCCTTGACCATGTCGTCACCGATCGTCTCGCCCAAGCCTTGGGCGACCAGCTTGTCGGCGTACAGCTTGCGCGTGCCGGGGTGGGCTGCGATCTTTTTGTACATCAGCGGCTGGGTCAGGCTCGGTGTGTCCTGCTCGTTGTGGCCGAGCTTGCGGAAGCACACGATGTCGACCACCACGTCCTTCTGGAAAGCCATGCGGAATTCGAGCGCAAGCTGGGTGGCGTACACCACGGCTTCGGGGTCGTCACCGTTCACGTGCAGCACCGGCGACTCGATCATCTTGACCACGTCGGAGCAGTACAGCGTGGAGCGGCTGTCGCGCGGGTCGGAGGTGGTGAAACCAATCTGGTTGTTGATCACCAGGTGCACCGTGCCGCCGGTGGAGTAACCCCGCGTTTCGGCCAGCGCCAGCGTTTCCATCACCACGCCCTGGCCGGCAAAGGCCGCGTCGCCGTGGACCAGCACGGGCAGCACCTGCTTGCCCAGCGGATCGCCACGGCGGTCCATGCGGGCGCGCACCGAGCCTTCAACCACGGGGTTGACGATCTCCAGGTGAGATGGGTTGAACGCCAGCGAAAGGTGGACCGGGCCACCGGGGGTGGTCACGTCGGAGCTGAAGCCCTGGTGGTACTTCACGTCCCCGGAGGGGAGGTCTTCAGGAGCGGTATGGTCGAACTCGGCGAACAGGTCCTTGGGCATCTTGCCCAGGGTGTTCACCAGCACGTTCAGACGGCCGCGGTGGGCCATGCCGATCACGATTTCCTGGATGCCGATCTGGCCCGCCTGGCGGATCAGTTCGTCCATGGACGCGATGAAGCTCTCACCCCCTTCGAGCGAAAAGCGCTTCTGGCCCACGTATTTTGTGTGCAGGAAACGCTCGAGGCCTTCGGCTGCAGTCAGCCGATCGAGGATGTGTTTCTTTTTCTCGGCGTTGTAGGCCGGCTTTGAGCGCGTGCTCTCCAGGCGCTCCTGCCACCAGCGCTTCTGGTTCTGGTCGGTGATGTACATGTACTCGGCACCGATGGAGCCGCAGTAGGTTTCACGCAGGGCATTGAGCAGCTCGCGCAAAGACATCGTCTCCTTGCCGAAGAAGGTGTTGCTCGTGTTGAAAATGGTTTCGAGATCGGCGTCCGCGAAGCCGTAGAACGACAGGTCGAGCTCGGGAATGTTGTCGCGTTCTGCGCGCTTGAGCGGATCGAGGTCGGCCCAGCGGGCACCCACGTTGCGGTACGCGGCGATCAGTTGCTGGACGGCGACGCGCTTGCGGCCCAGGTCGGAATCAGCGCCAGCGGCGATGACGACCTTGGTGCCGCCTTGTTTGGCGCGGTCGGCAAATGCGTTGATGACCGGCTGGTGCGGAACGTCGCGGGCGTCGGACCCGTCGCCGGCTGGCACGTGCTGCAGTGCATCGAAATAGCTTCGCCATGTGTCGGGCACGCTGCCCGGATTGGCGAGGTAGTTCTCGTACATCTCTTCCACGTAGGGCGCGTTGCCGCCGAAGAGGTACGAGTTGTTCTTGTAGGCAACATAGACGTTGCCCCCGGTCGATGGGGAATCGCTCATAAATCCGCTGACCTCCGTTTCCCTGCAGGAAACATTAGCTGGTTAGAAAAACCTTCCGCTGCACGGCTTGACCGTTATGCGGATGCGACAGTGACTGTGGAAGGAC